>CALCDS010000392.1 GCA_937900065.1 uncultured Clostridiaceae bacterium
GGATTTGCTTTAGAAATTTAAACTCTAAAATTGCAGTTATTTTGTAACAGTTTTTGCAATAAAAAAGGTATGTTAGCTCAATATTTTAACATACCCTTTTACATTTAACTGTTTAAGCATAAATGAAGAATATAACAATAATGTTACTATAGGTCTATCTATGAGCTTTGAATACACAGGCTTTCGTAGTTATCGATATGCTACCATTCTTTTTTATATAATCCTCTAAATATTCCTTGAATTGTCGCCTTTTATCTCCTATAAGTATAGGATTACCTCTTACTGTAGAGGCTTTATAAGCTACTATAGGCTCTGCATCATTTATTATTATTTTACCTTGGAGAATATCCATTTTTACTTTACTGAAATACCTTTTTAATAATGAAAGTCCACTTTCCATATCAAACCTGTCACACATTCCATTATTATGTAATCCCATTTTGGGATCAAACTTTTTTACAAGTACATTTAATTCAGACATAGAGTCATGTGCATTAGTGGTTACATATAATGTACCGCCTTCAATGAGAACTCTTTTTATTTCTGATAAAGCTTTTTCAATGTCAGGTACAAGATAAAGCATATGTCTTGCAATAACTACATCGAAGCATTCATTTCCATACGGAATATCCTGTGCATTGATTTCCTTATAAGTAAAACTATAATCTATTTGTCCTAAGGTTTCCTTTGTAATTTCCAACATCTTTGCAGAAGAGTCGGATAAAGTAATATCCCAGTCATCTTTTAGATATTTTCTATTTTTATACCAAAGGTCCCCGGTACCACATCCCAATTCCAGCATCTTTGCTTTATTTGGAATTTGCATATGGCTAAAACACCAGTTATCCCAATCCGCCTTATTCGTATTATAACTATGAAGGTTACCTCTTGTATTAAGGTTCTCTGCTGTTTTATATTGTTCTTTTAAAGCTTGTTTAATATTGCTTTCCATATTTATCTCCTTATCATTTCTGATAACATCTTGCATAAACTCAGTTAAAACATATTCTTCTGCTGGTTCTTACCAACATATACCTTGATGCTGCACTATAAAAGAATATCACGTACAATATGAAAGTATTTTACTGGCTAAATTGCTCATATCAATTAATAATCCTCGTGTTAGGCCATGTGCACGATAAACTTTTAACCATAACCTCTTAATATCATCATCCCAACATTCAAATAAATCATTAAATGAAGTATCTAATACCACCTTGCCACTTGCTTTTCCGTTAACATTTTTTAAATAAAAAAATGGTGCAAACATGAAATATTCATAATGTGATTCAAACCATATGGACAGCCCTGCATCATATTCTTTACTTTTCAAAATAGCTCTTTCAACTTTACCATATAATTGCTGGTAATTAGCTTCAGAACACAGCTCGACTAATTGGCTTCCAGCACAAAATAAACCAAGTTTCATTCTTCTAATCCTCTTAACAATATCCGCGTTATGGGATATCTTATCCCTCATTATTTTGAATAATTCATCATAAATATTCAACAATTCATAGTATTCATCTTTTGTAATATCAAATCTCATATATTTAATAGCTTTATCAAACCATTCACTATGTCCCAACTCTGTACCAATTCTATGTAATTCAGATAATATTAAAGAAGTTGCTGTGTATCCTCTATACCTATAAATTAGCAAACTAATAACCTCATAAAGTGCTGATTCAGTTCTTATCGCTGAAGGAATGAGTTGTCCGGATTTTGCTTCTGCAACTGCAAGCCCTCCCCTTCCTTCAACAATATACTTAACCCTTTCATACTCACGTTTAATACTGTCATCAGAATAATACCTCTTTAACATCTCTTTCTGAAAAGAAAGAAATTCACCTGTCTTGTCATATATCGGAACTGTATGAGTTAAAAACCTTATTGATTCTCCACCATTAATACAATCATCTTTCCAATCTCTATATGATTTATACTGAAGGTCAATTGGTATACCTTCATAAGTAATTTTTTTGAGAGGTCGAGTTTCCCCTTCTATAAGTACATCTAAGTCTATATCGCTACCCGCGTCTGAATAGCCAGCAGCAGAAGATCCTGTTAATAGAATTGCTATTACTTTGCTTTGTTTTAAAGTCCTATTTGCATAGTCAACTGCTACTTCCCTTAATTCAATTGATTTTTCAGTCGGGTTATTTATAATAAATGAATTAGACTTTAAATATTCTATACTCTCTTTCATGACAAGTGGTAACATAAGATTGCCCTTTCATCTTAAATAATATGTTTATAGCTAATAGATATAATATTACAAATATGTAATACCACAACATTATCAACACTAGTATTATTGGATATTATAAAAGATATGTCAACCTTCAAACTCAAATACGATAGTCTATTTATGGCTGTATCATCAGGGTTCTTAATATGCATAACGTAATAAAGTATATATAACTATATAACCGTTCATTTCTCTCCATTCCTAAGTCCTTAATCCTTGAAATTAAAAAAAAGAGCAGTCCATCGGTTTTTGCTCCGACTTTCCTGCTCCTTTGAAAGACTTTATTTTTTATTGTTTGACGAAAACATCGACCCTCACAGCCTACTCCACAGTTACCGATTTTGCCAGGTTCCTGGGCTTATCCACGTCACAGCCTTTTTCAACTGCTACATAATAGGCTAAAAGCTGGAGAGGTATGATTGTGAGCACCGGGAACAATACTCCTTCTGTATTTGGAATATGGACAACATAATCCGCTATTTTGTCCATCTCGGCTCGCCCGTCAGGTACGATTGCCATGACTTTAGCACCTCTTGCCTTAACTTCCTTGATGTTGTTGACCATTTTTTCATAAAGTGTTTCCTGGGTGGCAAGTGCTATTACGGGCACACCATTTTCGATCAAAGCGATTGGGCCATGCTTTAATTCCCCACCTGCATATGCATCGGCGTGAATATAGGATATTTCCTTAAGTTTCAGTGCGCCTTCCAAGGCTACTGAATAGTCCAATCCTCTTCCAAAGAAATAAATATCACTGTACATATAGTTTTCAGAGGCAAATCTCTGAACTTCATCCTTTTGATCGAGAAGTTGTTCCACTTTGCTGGGAAGCTCCAGGAGACCGTATCTTAAATCACGGAACTGGTCAAGAGATACTTTCCCATTTAATCTGCCAAGATACAATGCGATTATATACAGCGCAATAAGCTGGGTCGTATATGCTTTGGTTGAAGCGACCGCGATTTCAGGACCCGCCCATGTATAGAACACATCATCAGCTTCCCTGGCTACGGAACTTCCTACAGTATTGGTTATGGCAAGTATCCTTGCGCCAAGTTTTTTTGCTTCCTTGACTGCTGCCAGCGTATCTGCGGTCTCGCCTGACTGGCTTAACACGATCATGAGGCTGGATTTATCCATGATAGGATTCCTGTACCGAAATTCCGATGCAAAATCGACTTCGGTCGGTATCCTGGCAAGCTTCTCGATGACGTACTTCCCTACCATGCTGGCGTGATATGCTGTTCCGCAGGCTACTACAAATATCTTGTTTATGCCTTTTAAATCCTCCGCAGTAAGCTTGATATCGTCAAGCTTTATCTCATTGGAAAAAGGCTCTATTCTTGATGCCATGGTATCTCTGATTGCTTTTGGCTGCTCGCATATCTCTTTCATCATGAAATGTTTATACTGGCCCTTTTCAGCTTGTTTAGCATCCCATGTAACATTGAATACCTTTTTTTTGACCGGCTTGCCTTCAGCAGTCATTATGCTTATATTATCCCTGGTCAGCACAGCAATTTCATTATCATCCAAAAGATATACATTCCTGGTATGGTTTAGAATCGCCGGAATATCCGATGCTATGAAGTTCTCGCCTTTTCCTATGCCTACTATAAGCGGGCTGGACTTCCTTACCGCAATTATTTTGTCAGGCTCTTCACTGCACATAACTCCAATTGCATATGAGCCTTCGATTTTGTCAAGGGTTTTCATCACGGCCTGTACAATATCTCCATCGTAAAAATACTGTATAAGGTTTGGTATAACTTCGGTGTCGGTTTCAGTGACAAATTTAATTCCCTCTCCCTGCAACCATTCCTTAAGGTGCATATAGTTCTCGATTATGCCGTTGTGAACAACACTTATAGTACCATCGGCACTCGTATGAGGATGGGAATTTATATCCGAAGGCTTCCCATGGGTAGCCCATCTTGTATGGCCTATTCCTGCAGTTCCACAAACCGGTTCTTCCCTAAGCTTCTTCTCAAGTTCTTTAAGCCTTCCCTTGCACTTTCTTACAA
>CALCDS010000393.1 GCA_937900065.1 uncultured Clostridiaceae bacterium
TTTTTAACACAGCATGCAGCCGTTTTCAGTTATCATCTTTGCCTCATTATATATGCTCATTATGTTTATACTGCCTGTGAAACGCACTCTATCATTTATCATGACAAACGGAAGCTTATAGCCTTTATCGAGCAAATCATCTATAACATTTTTTGAAACCCCGGGATCGTCGACCAGCAGATCCACGAAAACGACATCAGCATCCTGTGCCACATCGCTCTGGCGTATAAAGTTTGCCAATCTGTTAAACTGCATCCCCATGGTCTCCATTTTGTTCATCCTTCGGGAATGATTATCACAAGCTCCGCAAAAGCCGTCCCATAAACCGAAAACTATTATATTTGCCCTAGGATACATATCCAACACCGCCTGAAACGTTTATTTGCGAAATGGATTTGATTTCCCCCGCATTTTATAATATGCTAAAGTGTCTTATGTGTGCTTTGCAAGCATCTTAGCAGACTTTGGACCAGTCAATGTATTTGTTTAATTTATCAACGAACTTTTCAAGATAAATTTTATCGATATCATCAAACCTGTCCTCAGTCGGGCTGTCGACATCTAAAACTGCTGCCAAATCATTATTTGCCATTATGGGCACTACAATCTCTGATCTGGAAGCCGAGTCACAGGCTATATGCCCTTCAAATTCATGCACATCGCTGACAAGAAGTGTTTCTCTTTTTTGCGCTGATGTCCCGCATACTCCCTTTCCAAGTTTAATTCTTGTGCAGGCTGCCTTTCCCTGGAAAGGGCCTAGAACAAGCTCACCATTTTTGAAAAGGTAAAAACCCAACCAGTTTATATTATCAAGGTTATTGTAGAGCAGTGCGGAAGCATTCGATAGATTTGCCAGCCAATCTTCCTCGGAAGAGAGCAGCCCTTCCAGCCTTACAATCAATATTTTATAAAAGGTTGCCTTGTCAGGGCATTTTATAGCATCATTGTTTTTCATAATATCAACCCCTATTTTTTATTAGGCCCTGTTAAAATGTATTGTTGATTTTTAAGCATAAGCAAGATGCGTATTATCAAGACCATAACTTTTGTTTAACAGAGCCTTTTTTATATTACTTAATTTTATAGCTTAAACATGGTTTTAGGCAAGCTTTAAATAAAAATTTTTGATATGTTTTGAATGAAATGTATAATAGAAATTGGTATAATTACAAAAGAGACACAGGAGGAATGGCATTTTGGAATTTAAGGAAATATCAATTGAGGACCAACCGCTTTTTAATGATTTTAAATATATTTGCTCTGACTATGAATTTTCATATATTTATATGTACGGCAAGGAATATAAACTTCAGCTTGCCAATGACGGCAAAGCTTTGATAATACACTCGGATTTTAAAAAGCCCGTGTATTACATGCCGCTTGGAGATACTGTACACGGAATAAAATCAGTCATGGAATCTTGCAATAAAAAAGGCAAGCCGATATTTGCAAAGATACCTGAGGAGTACTGCAGCATATTTGCCAATCTCGGTTTTAAATTAAAGGAGGACAGGAATTCGTTTGATTATATCTTCAGGAACAGCGACTTTGTCAAATATGAGGGCAAGAATTTCAGGAAGCAGAGAAATAATATGTCAAACTATTTAAGATACAATGAACCTTATTATACAAATGACGTAAATCAACATATAGAGGAATGCAAGGCATTTGTATTGAAAAATTACACCCAAAACGACATAATCGAACCCACATTCAAGGTCCTGGATAGTTTGGACCGTTTAAATCTCAAAGGCGGAATCGTGTGGAACCGCGGCAATATACAGGCATTTTGCGTCTATGAAAAAGTATCGGGTGACACAATATTGTCCCATGTGGAACTTACCGATAATTCCCACAGGGGAGTTCATGCCTATATGATAAATGAAATGTCTAAAACCATGGAAGAGGAATATATAAACAAAGAAGACGATATGGGGCTTTCAGGCTTAAGAAGATTCAAGGAATCATACAGGCCCTGCCGCATGCTTAAAAAATATACGGCATATCTTGAATAGACGATTTAATACGCGTTTCATTTTATAAAAATCTGGCTTAGGTAGCGCATCATCTTTGTGCCCCAGTCAACCTTTATGCAGCCTATCGGCATACCGTATGCTATTTTCAGTGAAAGCTCAAGCATATTGACTCCGGCACCTAAGTTGGCTACAAGAGAGCCCGATACCCGCGGATTAACCTCCATCAGCATCGGACGTCCGGATTCTGAATACTTGAATTGTATGTTGATGTTATAGGACAAGTCGAGTTTCGATATTATATCTCTTGAAATGCTTATAAGCTCTTCATTGTGCTCTACGATTGAAACGGTTGCAATCCCCATGGACGTTTCGATCCTCTCCCTGGGTATGCATACAACAGAGTCGCCGTCCTTGCATATGCAGTCAACGCTGTACTCTTTCCCTGCAAGATATTCCATTACCAAAACTTCCGGGAATTCATCCATTGCACAGAGTTCATCTTCAAGCTTTTCCAAGCTTATATTCGGGCTTGGATAAGAGCTTTTTATCATCCCTTCATCCCTGCAAATTATCCTAAACCCCTTGCCTCCCTCTCCGTCTGCGGGTTTGATGCATACGGGCCTATCCGGATAGCCAAACTTTAAAACAGCCTCTTTTAGGGATTTCAAATCGTCAACATATGTATATGAAGGTATGAATGCGCTTCCTTTGAAATAATCGTACAGTTTCTTTTTATTGTTTGCAATTTCAAGCATTTTTGTGTCCTCAGTCACAAGCACTTTTACGCCGCTGTTTTCAAACAAATCCATGTTTTTGGATAACGGTACAAGCTCGTCGCTGTATTGGGGTATCACGGCATCAATCTTCTCATCTGCGCAAATTTTTAATATAGCATCAATATATCGTTTATCGCCTCCTTCAGGCACTATATATTTCTTGCCTGAAAGCTCAAAACCTATTGCATCCTTGTCATACCTGTCGGCAACTATAAAGCTTATGTCAAAACCGTCGGCCCTCTTTAGCATTTCGATATCCGAATAAGTGCCCATGCTTGATGCTATTGTCCATAAAACCCTTATATCCATATCTTCTCTCCTCGCATATCTTTTTTATTCGCC
>CALCDS010000394.1 GCA_937900065.1 uncultured Clostridiaceae bacterium
AAAAATCAACATTATAATACATCAGTAGAAAAATTTTCTTATCTTCACGTGTTTCAGTGAGGCGAAGGATAACTTACCGCCTGAAGATGATATGACACCCATAAACCACAAGTGCGGAACATCTACCGCCTCGCTATACTTTTAATATAGTCTTAATTTAAAGCGTTTTCGGATATATTTCCGATGTTGGTTTGGAATAAAAAAGTTTTTATTTAAAAGAATATATAGTGAAATCAAATTGAAAGGAGAATATTTCATGGAACTTAAGGATATAATGACAACAGATGTTGAGACAGTCACGATAAACACTCCACTTCAGGAAGCTGCCGAAATCATGAAAAAGTATGATGTTGGATCGCTTCCAGTGCTTGACAAAGACACATTGGTCGGGATTATAACCGACCGGGATATCGTTCTAAGGGGCGTCGCAGGAGGAAATGCAAATTTGACATGCCGCGATGCGATGACATCTGACATAGTATCCGGGACGCCGGATATGGATGCTCGTGAAGCTGCCAGAATTATGGCTTACAGACAGATAAGAAGGCTACCTGTTGTTGATAATGGAAAGCTCATAGGAATCGTAGCTTTAGGAGACATCGCGACAGAACCAAATCTTACAAATGAAGCTGGCGATGCTTTAAATGACATATCAAAGCCAATCGGACCAGTATCATAATCATTGGAGCATTACAAAATATTGTTGATCTAAATACTTTAACATAGCCTAAAATTAAATCTCTGTTAAAAAGGTCAAGATTAACAATAAGCCACATATAACTTGAGTACAGGCTCAAGCCCAATGTCTTATAATTGGACAAAAAGCTATGTACTCTTTTATTAATTGTTGAAATCTCTTGCTATTTAGTATTTGCATGATATACATGATTGATATTATAATACTCTTTGAGAATTGTGACTTGGATATTGTAGTTTGACTTAAATGGGGGGTAATCACAACATGGAAAAGATAAATTTAATATACAACCCCGGTGCAGGTGATAGGAGCTTTAAAAACAGGCTTGATGAGGTGGTTGAAGAATTTCAGAGGAAAGGGTTTCAGGTGGTGCCATATAAAACCTTGGGCGTAGATGATATAGATTATGGCGTCCGGATGATGAGTAACGACCAGTACAGCGGTGTTGCTGTCGCCGGAGGGGATGGCACGATAAACAGAGTGATAAACTCTATGTTAAAGTATCAAGTCAATCTTCCTATTGGAATATTCCCATGGGGAACTGCCAATGATCTTGCTTCATATTTCGGTATAGATAGGAATGTGAAAAAATGCTGCAGCAACATAATAAATGGCAAGCAGAAGCCTATCGATTTGGGCAAGATTAACGACAAATACTTTGTAAACGTGGCAGCCGGAGGATTATTGACTGATGTATCACAAAAAATAGATATAAATCTTAAAAATACATTGGGCAAGCTTGCTTATTATCTTAAAGGATTGGAACAGCTTCCTAATTTCAGGCCGATACCGGTCAAATTTGAGACCAATGACAGTGTTATAAATTCCGATATATTTTTGTTTATGGTTTTTAATGGCCGTTCAGCAGGCGGATTCAATATGCTTGCCAAAGATGCAAAGATAGATGACGGAAAGCTTGATATGATAGCGATCAAAGCATGTACGATCGTGGATTTGCTTCCTTTGTTTATAAAGATATTAAAGGGTGAGCATTTGCAAGATGATAATGTCATATATATAAAGACCGACAGGCTAAACATAGATTGTGATTATAAGGTTGAGACCGATATTGACGGAGAAGCAGGACCAATGTTTCCGGTAAAATTTTCTGTATTGCACAATGCCGTAAATATTTTTGTGCCGTAATTTACAGCGAGCGAAAAATTTCATTGTCTGACAGCCGCCACGGGTTGCCAGATTTTTTCTTTGATCCTGATTTTTTTACTTATGACCGACGCACCATAACGTTGTAGAAATGATTAAAACTTTTTTACAGCCTTTCATATAATTTAATGTGGTATAAATCAGATACAGGGTGATACATTTGGCTGTAAATTCCATAAAAGATTTGATATTCGGTTTGATGGGCGGATCGGCTTTGCTTATGTATGGAATCAATTTGATGGGAGAAGGCCTTGAAAAAGCTGCAGGAGGAGTCATAAAAAAAGTTGTCAGAGCCTTGACGGGAAAGCTGTGGACATCTTTTCTGGCGGGAACTTTGATCACGGCTGCAGTTCAAAGCAGCACCGCTGTTACCGTGCTCACTGTTGGGCTTGTAAATGCCGACCTGATGGGTTTTAAACAGGCTGTTGGAATCATATATGGTGCAAACATAGGGACGACCATAACTACTCAACTTATGGCGTTTGACATAACCGGTCTGTCGCTCCCTGCAATAGGCATAGGTTACATATTGATGACTTTTTCAAAAAATAATGTTTATAAAAATTTGGGACAGGGGATATTAGGGTTTGGCATGCTCTTTTTAGGCCTCCGATTGATAAACATGGGAGTGCCTTACCTGAAAAGGGATGCTTTGTTTAATCACTTCTTTCGCTCCTGTAGCGGAAGCATTGTAATATCAATGCTTGTAGGTTTGCTTTTTACGGTGATAGTACAAAGCAGTTCGGCTGTTATGGGAATAACTATGATACTTGCAGGCACGGGCCTAATCGGGCTTGATGGTGCAATCGGGCTCATGCTTGGAAGCAATATCGGTACTTGTGCGACAGCTCAGGTCGCAGCCATCTCGGGTAATATTGCTTCAAAAAGGACGGCATTGGCTCATACGCTCTATAACCTTATAGGTGCTGCTTTGACATTGCTCTTGATAAAGCCTTTTATATGGATCATATTATATATATCACCTGAAATGCCTATTGAAAGGCTGATCGCCAACTCCCATTCCGTTTTTAATATATTGAGTGCTGTTATTTTTCTGCCATTTACGGATTTATACGTTAAGCTTATTGAAAAGATAATACCCGAGCAAAGACAGAGTTATAAAAGCGTATCGAAAACTTAAAAAGCGTGAACAGGTAA
>CALCDS010000395.1 GCA_937900065.1 uncultured Clostridiaceae bacterium
CTCCTGCGCAAAGGAATAGGAGGCTTTTAAACACCACATGATTTATAATATGATACAGGCCGCCTGTAATGCCGAGCGGTGTGGCGATACCGATTCCTGTTATCACATAGCCTATTTGGGATACGGATGAAAATGCAAGCATTCTTTTCAAATCCGTTTGCGCAATAGCCATGCTTATTCCAACTATCATCGTGATTGAACCCCAGAACACCATCAAGTATTGCATAGAACTTAAATCCATTGCTTGATACATAGTAAACAATATCCTGACTATTGCATACACACCTGTTTTGCTCATGACACTTGAAAGTATCATACTGACCGAAGACGGGGCTGCCATATGCGCATCAGGAGGCCACGTATGACACGGTACCAAAAATGCCTTTACAGCATATCCTGAAAGGAGCATCGCAAGTGAGAATATGCTCACAGGATCATATCTATGCCCTGCAAGGTTGGCACCGATCTGAGCGATATTCAATGTATGAAATTTTGAATACATCATCACCGTACCTAAAAGTATGAGCGATGAACCTATTGAAGCAAGCACTATATATTTGAATGCCGCTTCAATCGACTTATATTCTTCAGTTCGGAAGGCAACCAAAGATATGGCTGCAAATGTCATTATCTCAAGCATTACATACATATTAAAAAAGTCGCCTGTAAGCACGAAACCCATCATGCTGCCTGTAAGCAGCAAGAAAAGAGGATAATACATATTTGTGCCGTCATCTTTGGACATGTATTTTATAGAATATATCGTTGAAAGCGTAGTGGTGGATGAAACGATGAGACCCATAAGCAAGCTGAGCTGATCTACTCCAAGCCCTATGCCGATAGCCCATTTATCTACCGGACCCCAGTTTCCGAACCAGTACGGCGATATCTTTCCGTCTATATTCACAGTCTTGAATATTGAAAGCATCAATATAAACGATATCGCGGGTGCCAGCACTGCCAGAAAATTTCTAAGCCGCTTGTTTTTATCCCCGATTATTCCTGTAATGAATGCGCTGGCAAACGGCACAATGATAGCTAAAATAGGAATATGAGAAATCATCCATTCAGCCTCCTTACATTATCAGCATTTATCGAGCCATAATGCTCGTACACTTTTATTACCAGAGAAAGTGCCAAAGCCGTTACGCAAGCGCCTATGACAATGGATGTCAGTGTAAGCGCTTGAGGAACCGGATCAACGAAAGGCTGATGGCTTAACTCTTGAGCCGCATTATCAAAAATAGGTGCGGTAGAGGCCGGCCTGTACCCAAATGAGATAAGGAGCAGATTAGTACCGCTGTCTATCAATGATAGCCCGACAACTATCTTTAAAAGGTTCTTCTTCACAAGTACCATGTAAAACCCAAGTATTATCACTATAAAGGAACCGATATAATTAACGATCATATTATCACCCCTCTACTCATTTTTGACATCGAGGACCCTCAGCATGACTATAAGCATAAACCCGATACCCATCATGACTTTAAGCCCGACCGAAAAATTCATCCAGAAAATCGTGCCCGAACTATATAAATCTCCGGGATTCCCTATATTGAATATTGCATTCCTGCAAAAATTTGCGCCCATCAAGATCCCCAGAAGTCCAAAAAACGTATACATGAGCGAGCCTATGTTTTCGGTAACCTTCATTTTATCCGGGGCAAATGTTTTTCTGATTCCATCGTTTCCATATGCTAAAAACACCAAAACAACTGCTGCAGAAACAACAACGCCGCCTTGGAATCCTCCTCCGGGACTAAGGTGACCATGCAATATTATATACATGCCCAGGACCAATGTTATAGGGAGCAAAAAATCACAGCCGCACTTTATTATTATGTTTTTGGCTTTCTTCTCTTTTTTCTCTTTCTTATTTTGTTTCATCTTTCCTGCCCCCTTTGACTGCTTTTCTCAATATGACCGCAACACCCGTAACGGCAGTGCAAAGCACAAACGATTCGCCTAAGGTATCATAGCCCCTGAAGTCAAAGACAATGGCTGTCACGGAATTTAGGGCATGAGTTTTTTGTATGGTATAATCGACCATATACTTTGCGACTCCATTATATGGAGAAGGGGATACGCTTATGATGCCTGATACATAAAAAGCTATCACAGTTATTATCGCTAAAAAAAATATTGTAAAAAAGCGCTTCATCATTCCTTGCCCCCTTTTACTTTTTTGAGGGCTATAATGAAAATGACAGGAGTCAGCACGGCACCCACAGAGCCTTCAGCTATGGCAACGTCCGGAGCATGCAAGAGCAGGAATTCCAGAGCCACAAAGGATCCAAGCGCACCCATGCTTATTATGCACGACAAAACATCGTCAACTGTTGCAGTAACTATAGCGCAAACCACCATTCCAATTATCACCAATGTATTAACAATGCTCATTGCGGATTGTCCCTCCCATACTGATCGCATCCGGACTTGTTCAACATATAAACTCCGCACCTTTTGGCAGCCCTCGCGATAGCATGAGAAGCCACAGGGTTTGAGAACAATATGAAAAGTCCGATTACGATAGATTTCACTCCTATTGCCAACGAATTTAAAACAAAGAATCCGTATAGAGACGTGCCTGCCAGTATTCCAAGAGCACCTAATGTGGCAGTGTTCGTGCTGGCCTGCATCCTGCAATACGAATCAGGCATCCTGATTACACCTACCACACCTGCGAGGGCAAAGAAACCGCCTATTAAAAATAACGCATCGATTATTATACGAAGCAGTATCATGATCTCCCCTCCAGATAACGTGATATTACGACTGTGCTTATAAACCCTAAAAGTGATACGATAAGTGCCATATCAAAATAAACAGCACGATTTGATAATGCGCCGAATAGAGCCATAATCACCACAGTCATTGAATCTATGCTGTCTCCTGCAATTACCCTGTCCACTGCATGCGGCCCCTTAATGACCCTGTATAGAAGGGCAATGCAGAGCAAACCATAGAATGCAGCTGTAATTGTCAATTCAACATTAAAACCTGTCATTTCCAAATCCTCCTTACCCCAGATTCCAAAGAGCCCTTTATCATGTCTCCCGCTTCTTTGGGATTCTTGGACTGTACATCTATCCAATGGATGTAAATCTGGTTTTTGCCGCCTTCCTCTACTATATCCATGGATATAGTCCCAGGAGTCAATGTTATGGAATTGCACAGCATAGCCAGTCCATATTCTGATTTGAGTTCGGTCGGCACTTTTACTATTCCAGGATTTATAGGGAGCTTCGGATTTAAGCTTCTTTTGGCTACATCTATATTCGCTTTAACCAGTTCCCGTATGAACAAAGGTATATAAGCCAAAGCCCCAAGGAGCCGCGATGGATTGAACAGATAAAGAGGGTCCTCATGTATGAGAAACCTGCTTGAAATCAAAGATACAAGAAAGCTTACTATGAGCCCTCCTAATATTTCCTGGACTGTAAACGCAAGCGTAAATGCTATCCAGGTTATAAAACACAATATGAATGTGGATACAAATCCTAAAGTTCTTTGACCGGACATAATGATTCCCCCTTTCATTAAGAGCAAAATTTAAGATTTATATTTTTTATCGATCTCACTTTCAAGCCATTTTACGAATTCATCAACTCCGTCGCCGTTCGATGACGATACAGGGAATATGTTTATTTTGGGATTTATCTCCTTTGCATCGCTTGCAACTCTGTCATATTTAAAATCAAAATATTTGAGCATATCATATTTATTAACCACTAAACATTCCGAAGTTGAAAACATGAGCGGATACTTTTCGACCTTGTCGTCACCTTCAGGCACTGAAAGCACTACGATCCTTATGTCTTCGCCTATTTTAAATTCAGCCGGACAGACAAGATTGCCTATATTTTCAATGATCATTACATCTATCTTGTTTAAATCAAATTCAGGCACTATATTTTTTATGGACATGGCTTCTATATGGCATGCGCCCCCTGTGTGCAGCTGCACTACCGGTATTCCCATGCTGTTTATCTTTTCTGCATCTATCTTGCCTTCAATATCGGCTTCAATAACAGCGATGCTGTACTTATCTTTCATGCTTTCAATCATTTTTGTGATAAGGCTGGTTTTTCCGGCGCCCGGCGAGCCCATGACATTTAAAACAAAAACCTTCTTTTTTTTAAATAATGCTTTAAGCTCTTCATTGCAATCTTCATTCCACTCAAGCACCTGTCTTACTATTTTGATCTCCAAATCATTCGACCTCCATGCTATCTATATAGAATTCATTTCCTCCGATTATCTTTAAATCCTGGCTGTTGCATACAGGGCATCTGAAATGTTTTATTCCTATATTCGAAACAGCATTGCAGCTGTTGCACTTGATTTTTAATGGAAGCTTTTCTATCTCGATTACCGCATCTTTTGATACTGTATTTTTGCTTATTATTTCAAAATAATAATTTATGCATTCAGGCAAGAGGTCGGACAAAACTCCCATCTTTATTTTGATTTTCGTAACTTTGGAAACATTATGCTTTGCAGCTTCTTCATTGACGATTCTAAGTATCGATTCAGTGGCCGACAATTCATGCATTTGAATCCATCTACCTGTCAAGACATGAGAAGCAAGGATCTATACATGCCACAATGAGCCCGGCATCTGCCACATAGCTTCCTTTAAGCATATGTGGAATCGACGCGGCATTTCTAAATGTGGGAACATGTATGCTCACCCTGTAATTTGTCGGTCCTCCATCGGTTACGATATGGTACACCAGCTGCCCTCTTGGAGCCTCAATCCTGCTTACAAATTCTCCTTCAGGCACTCTTGGCATTTTGACTCCCAGATTTATTTTGCCTTCAGGCAGCTTCTCAAGAGCTTGTTTTATGATTTTTATGGATTCATCGTTTTCAAGCACCCTTACTACTACTCTTGAGAACACATCCCCATCAGGATGAACGATAACTTTAAAATCAAAATCCTCATAAGATGAATACGGGTCATTTGCCCTTACATCGTATTCTATTCCCGAAGCTCTCATGTGCGGCCCCACTATTCCAAGCTTCATGGCATCCTCTCTGCTTATTATTCCAACCCCTTTAGTCCTCATTGCGACTGTTTTGTCGTTTACAAATATATTTTTTAAAGTTTTATTGGCATCATGCAGTTCATCCAGCATTGATAACAGCTTTTCCTTCTGGCCGGAATCTATATCCCTCCTGGCTCCCCCTATTATGTTCATCCCATAATTGACTCTGTTGCCGGATAATGCTTCCAAAGCATCCATAACCTTTTCTCTCGCATTGAATGCATACATGAACACGCTCTCAAAACCTATCAAATGCGCTGCTAAACCCAGCCACAAGAAATGGGAATGGAGCCTTTCAAGCTCTGCAGTTATCACTCTTATATACTGACCTCTTTTCGGGACCTCCATGCCTGTTATGGACTCTATGCCCAAACAATATGCAAATGCATGGGAGTGGGAGCATATGCCGCAGACCCTTTCAACCAAGGCTATAGTTTGGATAAAGTTTTTCTGAGTCGTTAATTTTTCCACGCCTCTGTGATTATAGCCTATATGCACTTCTGCATCCTTTATCAGCTCACCCTCGGTGTAAAGTTTTGCATAAACAGGCTCTTCCAATGAAGAATGATAAGGGCCAATTGGAATCGTATATCCCATATTTATTCCACCTTTCTACTTTTTCCCTGTCAGTTCAGATAGCGGTGATACAATTATCTGCCCCGAGCCATCGAATTCTTCAGGCAAAAACAATCTTCCCTTGTTGACTAATCCTTCGAATTCCACATCCATAAGCTCTGATATTTCCTCTTCAAACCATTCGGCAGCCGTTCCATATATGTTGGTAAGTGATGGAACCTTCTTCTCACCCGTGCATTTATAAGTCTTTACATCACCATTTACATCATAACTATATGCGACAACAGGTTTACCCTCCTTATCAACATATCCCACTATTGCCGCAAGCGGGCAAGAATTGCTTTTCATCTTTCGGGCGACTTGCAATATCATACTCTTGTCTATATCATTGAAATCAGCCTTATGCATATGCTCACCTCCTGTCTTTTGAGCTTTTTAGATAAGTAAACTCTGCATCATCCTTTTAGCAAATCCTTGGGAGTTGATCACCTGTAAGTTTATCTATAATCCTCACGCTTCCAAACCCGGTATCCAAAAGCAGCC
>CALCDS010000396.1 GCA_937900065.1 uncultured Clostridiaceae bacterium
GCATTGAATTAAGGTTATGTTAAACAGTAGTGTTGAATAAGTTCTATTAAATGAAGCGTTGATCTAAAGTGTTGATTTTTTGGGCAATCCAAGTGAGCGATGTGAGCACTTTTGATAAGTTCTAAATGTTTTAACGTAACCTAAACCAAAAGGGGGAATATAATTTCTATGGCAGCTAATATAGAAAAAGCCAATACAGGTGTCACTATTCAGAAAAGACGTTTTAAAATATTCAAAAGCAAAAAGATATGGATCATAGTAGCTGTTGTGCTAGTTGCAATATTTTTGATTGCGAGGCATGCTTTTTCAAAGCCGGCCGGAAAACCGGTTAATACGGCAGATGCCTTGAAAAAGGATATAGTACAGTCAATATCCGTTACAGGGAATATAGAAGCAAATCAGGAGGATAAGGTATATTTAAACGCGACTCAAAAAATCAGTGAAGTTTATATAAAAGAAGGACAACAGGTCAAAAAGGGGACCCCTCTTTTCAAATATGACACATCTGATTTAGACGGCCAGTTAAAAAAGGCGATCGTAACATTGAATTCGGCCCAGAGCAGCTATGCAAACGGCCAAAGTGCAGTGCAGGATGCCGTAACGCAAGCCCAGATAAATGTTCAAACAGCGCAGAGTACTTATGACCAGCTTAAGAGAAATTTTGACGCAAACCAGGCGCTCTATGACAGCGGATATATATCCAAAGAAGCATATGAGGATTCTAAAAAGAAGCTTTCAGACCAGGAGAACCAGATAAAACTCTTGCAGATACAGCTTGACAGCGCAAACAAAAACTTATCGGATTACAGCAAATCCTCGAACTTGAAAGTTCAGGTAGATCTCGCAAAGGCAGATGTCGATGCGTTGAACGAGAAAATTGCAGACGGCACGGTCACATCGAACATAGATGGAAAAGTGATAAAGGTAGATGCCAAAGCCGGGCAATATCCATCCGCAGATAACACAAGCGTTGTGTGGATATGCGATATTTCATCGTACAAACTGGTCGTGCCCTTGAGCCAGTATGATTCGGTGAGGGTAAAAGTGGGACAGAAGGCTGATTTGAAAGTAAAGGGACTTGACAAGAAATACACTGGCAGCATAACGAGCATAGGAAAAGTTGCAAATATGCCATCATCAGTCGCAGGTTTATCGAGTTCCAGTGCCAGTCAGGAGGCTAAAGTTGATGTGGAAATAAAGCTGGACAATCCAGATGAAAATATAAAGATAGGTTATGAGTCGGACGCAGATATAATATTGAATGAGAAAAAGGGAGCCCTCAATGTAAACTTTGAAGCAGTGCAGCAGGATGGAAAGGGCAAATATGTATTTGTTGTGGAAAACGGATTGGCTAAAAAGAGATATGTTACCACAGGGCTTGAAACCGACTTTGATATAGAGATAATTGACGGACTAAAGGAAGGGGATAAATATATAACCAACCCCGATAGTTCCATAAAAGACGGTGAAGCTGTTACCGTACCGGGGGTAGTGAAAAAATGATAATCAAGACTGAGAACCTTGTGAAGGTATATGATACGGGAGCCATCCAGGTTGAAGCCTTGAAAGGAATCAATCTGAACATAGAAAAAAACGAATATGTATCCATAATGGGAGCATCAGGCTCCGGAAAGTCTACATTGATGAACATACTCGGCTGTTTGGACAGATTTACTTCAGGAAAATATGTGCTTGACGGCGTGGATGTATCTGCGTTGAACGATTTGGAGCTTGCCCATATAAGAAACAAGAAAATAGGTTTTGTATTCCAGGCATTCAACCTTTTGCCGAAGATGAATGCATTGGAAAATGTGATGCTTCCAATGGTATATGCGAGGGTGCCGGTTTCAGAAAGGATTAGAAAGGCCAGGATTGCCCTTGAAAAAGTCGGCCTAAAAGAGAGGATAAAGCACAAGCCCAATGAGATGTCAGGGGGGCAGAGGCAGAGGGTGGCCATTGCAAGAGCACTGGTAAATGAGCCTGCGATAATATTGGCTGATGAACCTACCGGAAATTTGGACAGCAAATCGAGCGAAGAGATAATGACCATATTTGAAAGACTGAATATGGATGGCGCTACAGTCGTAATGGTCACTCATGAACCAGATATAGCCGCCCATACCAAAAGGATAATCACATTCAAGGATGGCAATATAATATCGGACAGGATGAATGAAAAAAGAATAATGGCTGGAGGGGTGTCGTAAATGTCTTATGTTATTGAGGGTTTTAAATCAGCACTGCAGAATATCAAATCAAACAAGATGCGCTCCTTTTTAACCATGCTTGGGATAATAATAGGTATATCTTCCGTAATAACGATCGTATCCTTAGGACAGGGCGGGAAAAATTATATAACCGGACAATTTGAAAGCATAGGCACCAATGTGATAAATGTGAGTGTATCAAATAACGTTGACAATGATATAACCGACTCGGATTATTTTACGCTGGAGGATGTAAATGCGATAAAGAGCAGGATAGAGAAAGTCACGGCTGCTGCGCCTGTCATAGAAAATGGGGGAAAAGTGAAGACCGAAAACAAATCAAAGTATGTACAAATCGATGCACTGACGCAGGATTATACGAAGCTTCAAAAGCTGGACATATATTATGGAAGGTTTTTAAATGAAAGGGATGTTGAGATAGGCGCCAATGTTGCGGTAATAGATGATACTATGGCTGAAAAATTGTTCAGGACCAAAAATGCGGTTGGACAAAAAATCAGCGTAAATGTTGCAGACAACAACAGCTTGAGCCTTAAGGTGATAGGTGTGATGAAAAATCCGGCTGGAGAGCTTGCCGCAAATTTCGGAGACAATGTGCCCGGATTTGTTTTCGTGCCCATAACTATCGCCGACAGGCTGTACCCTGAGGGGAAAATAGGATTTATAAGCGTGATGCTTAGCGATATGAACAATTCAAGCGAGATCTCTTCCAAAATAGTGAGGCTGCTTGAAGTAAGGCATAACAATACCGGTAAATACAGGGCTGAAGAAGGATTCAAGCAGCTTGATACTATAAACGATGTGCTCAATAAGCTTACTTTGATTATCGGAGCCATAGCCGGAATATCGCTTATAGTCGGAGGCATAGGTGTGATGAACATAATGCTTGTATCAGTCACTGAAAGGACAAGGGAAATCGGAATAAGAAAGGCGATCGGCGCCACTATGGCTGATATAAGGATACAATTTTTAACCGAATCCTTGATATTGTGCCTTGTAGGAGGAATAATAGGCATGTCCCTGGGAGTGGTTGTAGGAAATATTGTGGGAAAGTTCTTGAACATAAAGGCTGCGATATCGGTTCAGGTAATTTTGATTGCTTTTCTTTTTTCATCGGCAGTGGGTATATTCTTCGGACTCTACCCCGCAAACAAGGCGGCAAAACTTGATCCTATCGAAGCTTTAAGATATGAATAATTTGGTATCATAACGAGGCGGCAAGCTTTTTTCGCATCGCCAAAGCTTGAAGGTAAGAAAATTTTCTACAACCGAAAATTTTTTTACTGATGTGTCATAAAGAAGGAAAAAATGGTTACATGTAGAAGTATAAATGGTAGGAAACAGGGCTTTTCTGATTCTGTTCCCTACCATTTTTTAATACGGCTTATATTAAAAGCAAAAAATCAGGGAAATTTTAAGGAGGTCTATTAATGATAAAGATTTTAAGAAACGGCTTACTGTTTGCATTGATGCTGGCCATGCTTTGCGTATGGCATATTGATGCATATGCATCTGTTGAGTCCAAGCGCATTAAGGGAAACGACAGATATAAGACCGCTGTGGAGATAAGCAAAGAGGGCTGGGATGGGTCGGATTATGTAATACTGGCTACCGGGCAGGATTATCCTGATGCGATAAGCGCCGCACCTCTTGCCAAAAAGAATAACGCGCCGATATTGCTGACTGAAAGGGACAGCCTAAATGCCGACACGGCTGCTGAAATCAAAAGGCTCAAAGCCACGAAAATAATATTGGTTGGCGGCACGGGCGTTATTTCGAAAAATGTGGAAGAAAAGCTTTCAAACATGATGGGATATACTGTAACCCGTATCGCAGGCGCAGACCGTTACGAAACAGCCGTAAAAGTTGCACAGAAATTGGGCAGTACCAAATCGATCGCCATTGTGACGGGCGAAAATTATCCAGATGCAATATCTATTGCACCGATAGCCGCAAAGATGGGAATGCCGATACTTCTTGTTGCAAAGAACAGCATACCGCTTGTCGTAAAGGACTATATATCAGGCAAAAACTATGATAATACATATGTTGTCGGAGGATATGACGATATATCCAAGACAGTTGAGGACAGCCTCAAAAATCCGGTAAGGATTTCAGGAAACGATAAGTATGAAAGGAACATAGGAGTAATCAAGCAATTTCAAGACAGCATAGATTTTGATACGATATATGCTGCAACAGGCAATGATTTTCCGGATGCTCTTGCTGCGTCGGTGCTTGCTGCAAAAGGCTCACATCCGGTGATACTTACCGATACAACGGTTCCGTGGATGGCAAAAGATTATTTAAGGTCAAGGGTGATAAGCAATATTGTGATACTTGGAGCGACAGGCGCGGTAAGCTCGTCGGTCGAGTCGGTCCTGGAGGATATACCCGCAAAAATAGATTCCCTAGAGCCCATATCGGTATCGGTATTTGAAAAAGAAAAATATGAGCTTCCAAAGACTGTGACTGCAAAACTCGATAACAATTTAAAAAGCGAGGTGCCTGTTAAATGGAGCCTTTCAACTGTGGATACCAGCAAATCCGGAACATTTGAATACGAAGGCACTGTAAAGGGCTACTCGGGCAAAGCAAAGCTTACACTTACGATAAAGCCGGTCATAGTATCGGTCAATACCATAAATGCGGAAGTAATGGAAAACAGCGAGTTTCACTTTCCGTCAACCGTTACAGTAAAGTACAGCGATAATACGGTCGGTGAGTACCCTGTAAAGTGGCAGACCAAGACCATCTCAATCGGAAGCGTTGGAAATTATGCTTTTCAGGGGGAACTTGAAGATACGGATAAAAAGGTCACTCTCAATTTAAAGGTGCTTGAGGATGAGGAAGTCGAAATAAAAGACAGTGTTTTCAAAAAGGTGATATGCCATGAACTTGACAAATCAGTCAACGAGGCAGTATACAGGAGCGATCTTTTGAGCATAAGAAGGATGGAGTCATACAGCAGAGGAACGATAGAGAGCCTTGACGGGATCCAGTACATGACCAATTTAAAGGAGCTTGAGCTTTCAGGATACTCCATTGAAAACATAAGCAATCTAAAATCTCTTACGCAGCTTGAAAGGCTGGATTTGAGCAATAACGAGATAAAGGACGCAGGGCCTCTGCAAAATCTTGTGAACCTTGAATACCTTGATTTAAGCGACAACAGCATAACCGATATAAAGGCTCTCAAAAATTTGGCAAACTTAAGATATCTTTATCTTGACGATAACAGGAACGGTGACAAGAAACTCACTGATTTCAGCCCTACAAGGGATTATTACGATGATTTGGAAGACAAGGATTTTGATTATGATTCCGAATACTGATAAAACTGCGCTTGCCCTGTGCAAGCGCACTAACTTTTTATTTTAAATAATATGTTATGTTAAGCGTTCTATTAAACGAAAGGTATTACATTTTTGAGCAATCCGAGCGAGCGATGTGAGCACTTTTGCTAAGTTCTTGGCGAAATTGCCGAAGCGAATCCTAGAACTTTTGCTTGTCTGAACGGAGTGAGTTTGCAAAAGTTCTTGATAAGCGAAAGCAATAAGCCCTAGA
>CALCDS010000397.1 GCA_937900065.1 uncultured Clostridiaceae bacterium
AATATATGCCCCTTAAACTCAAATATTTCTACCTTCCTCTTTAATTCACCTTTTTACTCGCTTTTTCACATAAGGATACACCAGGGCATGTTGTCATTTATTATTGCATTATACTGATACGATATCCATTTTGATTGGCCAGCCGCCTCCCCCTATATTCAAGCGGAGATATAAAATACTCTATATCAATATCTCACTTTTTTAATCCACATTGGTTGTTCGATTTTATCTTCTTTAACTGAATTCTGCCAATCTTTATCATCAAGCTTTCTTGAAACAGGTTCCGTAAACTCATAATATGAATAAACACTGCCCCTGGTTATATATAGTTTATCCATATATGGAATCACTACATATATATAATCAGGATAACCTATCGCCATCTGAAGCATCATATTTTCATTCTGGAATGCATCAACCACGGATGCCATCGATCTGTCTGTCTGGGGAATCATTTTCCAATCCTTTGTATTGCCTTTGCTTTCAACTGCACTTAGCATAAGCATTTCTAATTCTCTACCATATTCCTTAAGCCTTTTTCCTTCCTCATCTGTAAAAGGCACATTTCCAAGTTCCTTTATTGATATGCTTTTCAAAAACGAAGCCATATCGGCAAAACTACCCAGCATATCATATATTCCAGTATTCTTAAAATCATTTTCCTGGAGGAAGGATTTCATTGCATAAGCTCCATACTCAAGCCTGCTATAAATATCAGGTACAGGCTCTACATACCCGGGCATAGGAGGATCAGGCGCTTCATGTGTTTCAGAAGGTTTACCTTCAGCCTGCTTCGATAGCATATAGGATAGGTGCCTCATATCCGTGATCCCCCCTAGATATGTTATCAAAGATTTGTTGTTCCAGTATTCACTATTCATAAAGGAGGGATAGCCCTCAGTATTCCGCTTGATATACGGCTTGAGAATCCACATTATCATATTATTCAATGAATAATCCAATGGATCATCATTGCTTGCGCTCGAAAGAGTTGACCTTAAAGCTTGCATTTTTTTGTTATATCCAGTGTAATCCTCATTCATCTGCTCTTTAAGAATCGTATAAGCGTCATCGCTCCCAAACGCAGCCGGGATATCCAATCCTTTAGGAATAGTCCGGCCGCTCTTTGCATCCGTAAGCTTAACATATATGTCTGAATCGATGTTATCCATCTGACTCATCAGCCTGAACTGTGCTTCAGACTTTTTATCCGCATCAGGCAGGCTTAATTTTCCACCTATGGTTTCTCCGATATGAAGGTTGTATCTTTGTTTTGAAAGTTCATATACCTTTTGTATCTTTTCTTCATCCCATATCCTGTTTAAGTTTATCTTCTCGCCATATATGACCTTTATTATATCGCAGATATCAAAGAGAACTATATCGCCTTTTTTTCCGAAATATGTACTTGTTACACTGTACAGATCATCCCAGGCGTTTCTTAAATTTTCATCGCACAATATCCCGGATACCATTATTACCGCCATCACTATCTCCTCGTCCATCCTTTTATACATTCCGGTATTTTTATCATAGGTCTCAAACATGATGGGTGTATTGCCATACCATGTCATTGCGAGGAAATAATTTCTCAAATCATTTTCCCTTGAATAATGCCCTCTTACGTTGTATGCCTTATAATCTATATAATATGGAAATATTTCCGATGTCCCGCTTCCCCATTTTATCCTGATTCTTTTGACATCATTGTCTATCATCCGGCTTGCCTCAAGTGGTATACCTCCGGGCAGGTCCATTTCCAGCAGCTTCATCGGTATTCCGAAATATGCAATATTTTTCAATGCGGCTTTTTTTACATTCCTGTCCGAAACTCCGTTATATATTGCAAGAGATTGGTTGAAAGCTTCCTTTGTAAATTCCTTCAGATCTTCTATCAGCCTTTCTTTTTCAATGTTCCTTATTATATAATCATACATATAATGGTATAAATGCAGCACACTGTCCAATGTAATAAAGCTTGGAATACCCAAAGATTCATTTTCCTGATAGATATCAAATGGCTGTTCGATAGCCTTGGAAGATTTCTTGATCATGAAAAGATTTTTAGAAAGCATGTATTTATCAAAAGCACCTAGTTTGGGGAATTGCTCTATATTGGATATATTTGATAAATCTTGTCCAACAGTGTATGGCTTTACATGCGGCTCTATTTTGCTTTCATCCCATGATATGCCGTAATATTTTGAATTCTGCTTGATAGGGGTGATAGCTATCTTGCTGATTCCCTTTTTATCGCAACCTAAAGATACATATAAGATCATTATTATCGAAATTGAGAGGCATATAATTCGTTTTAACATCAGTACCACCAGATTATTAATTATTTTATTATGCACTGCAATTTAGGCAAATATGCATAAGTAAAACAGACTATCTATTTAAATGCCAAAGCATTCAAGAATTCAATACGATGCTTTTAGAAAGTTTGCCCATTTTTCAAAAAAACACACCCTGATTTTGAAATCAAGGTGTGTTTTTTAATTTTATGTTGATTTTGAGCAATCTCACTCGCCTGTTCACACTTTTTAAGTTCTAATGCTTATTTCAGGTTGTTTACTATGTCTTTGAATTTGTTGCCTCTCTCCTCAAAATTTTTATACATATCAAAGCTCGCGCATGCAGGTGATAAGGTTATGACATCACCTGCAGTTCCTTCTGATCTTGCAATGTTTATTGCATCTTCAAGTGTGGATGCGCGCAAAATCGGAAGCTTTATCCCTGTACTATTCATCTCTGCTCTAAAGGCATCCTCGATCTTGTCGGCCGTCGCTCCAATAAGTACAAGAGCCTTTACTTTTTTAACGCCTGTCCTTGCAAGTTCATCAAATGGTATTTTCTTGTCATACCCACCTGCGATCAAAATCACTTTTTGATTAAAAGAATTAAGGCCGGCAACAGCTCTCGTTGGGCTTGATGCTATCGAATCATTATAATATTTAATCCCATTAAGCTCTCTTACAAATTCCAGCCTGTGTTCCACGCCTTTAAACGTCGATGCAACTTTTCTCATGCTCTCTGTGCCGCACATCCCGTTTAGGGCAGCAAAAGCCGCCAGCATATTTTCTACATTGTGCATGCCCATGAGTTTTACATCTTTAATGCTGCATACGGCCTTCTCTATTCCATCATCCGCTATAACAAGGTTTTTATCTTTCAAATAAGCTCCCGACTTTACACTGTTTCGCCTGCTGAAAAATTTTACTCTGCTTCGGGCTTCCTTAGACATTGCATTTGTTATCTTGTTATCCATATTCAGCACAAGTATGTCATCATTTGCCTGATGCCTGAATATGTTTTTCTTTGAATCTATATATTCATCCATGGACTTATGTATATCCAGATGATTCGGGCTTAAATTGGTGATTATCGCGATTCGGGGGCTGACATCCATGCTCATAAGCTGAAAACTTGAAAGCTCCAGCACCACTTTATCCGATCGTCTTATGCTCTCTATCTTGTCAAAAAGAGGAGCACCGATATTGCCGCCCAGCCAGGCATTATAACCTTCTTCCTTTAAAATGTTATAAACCAAAGTGCATGTCGTGGTCTTTCCATCGCTCCCGGTTATGCCTATTACCATTCCAGGGCAGTATTTTATGAATTCCTCTATTTCGGATGTAATATATGCCCCATTCTCTTTTGCAGCCAGAAGGCCAGGATTATCAGGCCTTAAAGACGGGGAGCGAAATATAATATCAAAATTCCGGAGGTCATCCATATAACCCGGCCCAAGTCTCAATTCCACTCCTAAGTCCTCAAACTCATCACATATTTCTCCTATCTCTTCCCTGGTTTTTCTATCACAGGCAGTGACGCTTGCACCCAACTTCACAATAAATTTTATAAGCGGTCTGTTGCTTACGCCGATGCCGATTACTGCTGCCCTTTTTGATTTTATATAATCTTTAAATATATTAAAATCCTTGCCTATTTAAACCGCCTCCTGATTCAAAATAGTAAATGCACTCAAAAAGCTCTTAAAATTACTATGGCTAATCCTTTTTAAATTTTTCCTGATGTAAATCGCTTATATAATCCTTAAGAATCTCGATATCTTTTATATAAACATCCTTAAGGTTGATATTATATATTATACTTGCCGGATGGTACAAAGGAAAAATATGATATTGCATCTTATCAATAAGTTTGCCGTGGGATTGTCCTATTGTCATTTCCTTATTGCCGGTCAATGCTCTAAGAGGGGTATTGCCGAGAGTTACGATGACTTTAGGATTTATCACGTCAATCTGCTTTAACAAAAAAGGAAGGCAGAGCCTGATCTCATCATCATTAGGCGGACGGTTTGAAAGCCTTCCGGTCTTAGGGTTCACCTTGAAAGGGCGGAATTTTACTGTATTTGTTATATAGATATCCTCCCTTTTCAAACAAAGTATGGCAAGAAACTCATCCAAGTTTTTCCCTGCAGCTCCTACAAACGGTCGTACAAGTTCAGTCTCCCTCTCTCCGGGTGCTTCCCCGACAAGGACTATTTGAGCATCAGGGTTTCCCTCTCCGAAAACTATGACTTTTCTCTCATTCGGATATGAACGGTCGACGACCTTTATGCATTCATTTCGTATGTTTTCAAGCATTCTTTCTTTCATATATTCACCTTCAGATTTAACTTTGCTATAAAAAGGAACATGTTAACGGCTATGTTTAACATGTTCCAATCCTTCATTGAATAGATGGACGATATGATCGTCGTCTAGAGAATAGTAGACAGACTTGCCCCCTCTTCTGTATTTTACCAATTTTAGATTTCTAAGCACCCTAAGCTGGTGGGAAATCGCCGGCTGATTCATCCCAAGGGTAGCCGAAATATCGCATACGCACAGTTCTTTTAAGGATAATGTATACAATATTTTTATCCTTGTGGTGTCGCCCAATGCTTTGAACGTCTCGGCAAGAAGGGCGAAAGTCTCATCATCGACCATATTCTCTTTTACCACCCTGACATTATCTTCATGAATGCAGGTTGTTTCACATCTATCATCAAATTCATCTGGCAATTTATATTCCTCCCGATCATGAATTTGCAGTATCGCATTTATGTTTGTCCGAAATCAATTCATTATATTTATCTCTTACCTTTTTTAAGTCTTCCCAAGCATCCTTCTTTTTATCAGTATCTCTCAAAAGTGCTGCCGGATGATATGTGGCAATCATATGGCAGCCGTTTCTTACGGTCCATATTCCCCTGTCCCTGGTTATCCTCAAATTGCTGCTTAAAATATATCTCCCGGCCGTAGCACCAAGGCATACTATTATTGAAGGCCTTATTATTGCATACTGGTTTCTAAGATATGGAAGACATGCCTGGGCTTCTTCAGGATACGGCACCCTGTTGTTTGGCGGCCTGCACTTTACTATATTTGCGATATATACATCCTCACGCTTTAAGTTTATTGCTTCTATCATCTTTGTAAGAAGCTGACCCGCTCTGCCGACAAATGGTCTGCCCTGCATATCCTCGTCGTGCCCCGGGCCCTCGCCCACAAACATGATATCGGCCTTTATATTTCCTTCACCAAATACTAGATTTGTTCTTCCATTTGCCAGAGCGCACTTCGTACACTGCTGGCAAGCATTGTATAACTCTTTATAGCTTAGCATTTGCATACACCTCTGAAGGTATCCAGTAGTATAAATTATAGGTTCTATCTATCAAAGATGTTGATTTTAAACATCTCTCTTACCTGTTCATGCTTTTTAAAACCGACCTGGGAATATATACATGCACATATTTAATTATATACCACTGGCATATACATTAAAACACTTTATATAAAACA
>CALCDS010000398.1 GCA_937900065.1 uncultured Clostridiaceae bacterium
TTATGCAAAATGCAAATATAATTTCAGGCTCTGATAAACAGCGGCATTGGTTTTGGGCATGCGCATATTGTTGACATTTTTTAAATTCTAAGGTTATGCCGATCTTACCAGTAACTTTGTAAACTTGCCATGCATAAGCCACAAAAATTTAGGACTTGCTTTTAGAATTTTATCAACAACTTATAGAAAGCGCATCCTGGCTATAAAGATGAGAAAATTTTTCTGCGGCCGCATTGATGCGTTATAATATTTGTGTTGCGAAGTGGTTATTTTAGATTGGGAGGGATTTGTATGTCCTTTAAGCTTACAAAAGAAGATGTGCTTAAAAACGCGCGCGACAGCGGCGTTGAAATAATAAGACTGCAATTCACCGATATTTTCGGTATTATGAAAAATGTTTCCATAACCGTGGAGGAACTTGAAAGGGCCATGGACGAAGGCGTTGTATTCGATGGATCATCGCTGGGCGGAGCAGTCAGGATGGAAGAGATCGATATGCTCTTAAAGCCTGACCCGTCCACATTTTGCATTTACCCATGGAGGACTTCTTCAGGGCTCGATGCGAGGATGATATGCGATATATATACAAAGGACGACGTCCCGTTTGAGGGCGACCCAAGGCATGTGCTGAGGAAAGCCTTAAAGGAAGCATCTGATATGGGATATACGTTTAAAGTGGCGCCCGAGTGCGAATTTTTCATGTTCCACACTGATGAAAAAGGCGCGCCGACGACTATAACCCATGACAATGCAAGCTATTATGACCTTGCTCCTGTTGACCTCGGCGAGGCGGCAAGGCGGGACATGGTTATGGCCCTAAAGCAGATGGGGCTTGAAATAGAAGCTTCCCATCACGAGATCGCCCCGGGACAGCATGAGATCGATATGAAAAGCGATGATGCCTTGTATGCCGCAGACGGCATGATGACATTCAGGGCTATTGTGAGAATAATAGCTCAAAGGCACGGCCTTCATGCAACATTCATGCCAAAGCCTGTTTTAAACATAGCAGGTTCGGGACTTCATATAAATCAGATGCTTTTTAAAGAAGGCAGGAATGCATTTTATGACCCAAATGATAAGATGGGGCTCTCGCAGGATGCATACCTTTACATAGGAGGGCTCCTAAGCCATGGCAGAGCTTTAACCGCAATAACAAATCCCACGGTCAATTCATATAAAAGGCTTGTATCAGGATATGATGCCCCGCTTTTTATAGCATGGTCCGCTAAAAATCCGGGCTCGCTTGTAAAGGTGCCTTTTAAAAGAGGAGATTCAACAATGATAGAGCTTAGAAATCCGGATTCATCCTGCAATCCGTATTTGGCTTTAGGAGCAATATTAAAATGCGGAATCAACGGGATAAAAAACAATATAACGGCTCCGGATTCAATCGACAGCGATATTGGCAGCATGGATGATTCCTACAGAATCGAAAACAATGTTGCAAGCCTTCCCGATTCGCTTGAAAAAGCAATAAATTGCCTGAAAGAGGACAATGTGATCAAAAAGCTCCTTGGAGAATATATATATTCAAGCTTTGTAGAGGCCAAAATGATTGAGTGGCAGGAATATATAAAGCAAATAACTTCATGGGAAATTGAGCAATATCTTACTAAATTTTAGACAGGGTGCATAATGGACAGATTGAGGATTGCCATCGGGGACGATGACGAATTTGATATAAAGGCTTTAAGGGGAATGCTTCAGTCAAACGGACATAATGTGATCTGCGAGGAAACTGACGGCTCATCCCTGTTAAGAAAGATAAGGAGCATGATGCCGGATTTTGTGATTGCCGGTTACAATATGCCTGGAATCAAAGGACTAGAGATCGCAAGGATAATACAGGAAAACAATATAGCTCCAGTGCTCTTGACTGCAAAAAGTTCAGAGGATGTATTCGTAAGAAAGATGGGCGATGAATATTTTCCGTATATCATAAAGCCGATTACCGAAGATAAGCTTCTTTTTACGATTGAATTCGTATACAATAATTTCAAAAAGATTTCAACATTGCAAAATGAAGTATACAAGCTTAAAAACATGCTTGAAACCAGAAAAAATGTTGAAAGAGCCAAGGGAATACTCATGGATAAATATGATATGGGAGAGAAAGACGCGTTTCGGTATATACAAAAAAGGAGCATGGACGAATGCGAGCCCATAGATAAGATCGCTAAAAGGATAATCGAAAATGCAAAGAAATAGAGGG
>CALCDS010000399.1 GCA_937900065.1 uncultured Clostridiaceae bacterium
ATGGACATCAAACGCCTGCCGGAAGTTTATCTTCCATCAGGCTGCGAAGATTTATGGTATTCCCATCCACGACAAATGTGCCGTCACCGTTGGCATGGAAAGTACGGCGTTCCTTCCGCTGTTTATCTATCCAAGCGTGTGTCCCCTGCAAGATAAAAATATCTTGAGATTTAATATAGTCAATCACGCGGCACTCCAAGCAGGCTAGACACTCCGAGATAAGAGGAGCTTTTACATCTGATGCAGGCAGCGGCGTCAGACCGAATTTCTGAAACTTATCCACATCAGCTCCGGAACAATCTCCGATAGCGATCACCTTTTCCGCAAGATCAATGGTAGGTATTGCAATGATACATTCCCTAGTATTCACAAGAGCCTTAAACGAATAATTCCACGGACCCGTAGTCAGGGCAATCTTAGGGGTGAAGTCCGTCACCATGTGCCATGATATGGTCATGATATTGTTTTTGCCCTTGTCATTTGTAGTCACCAGAATCACAGGTCCGGGCTCAATAAGCATAAAAGCTTTTTCAATCGGTAATTCTGTTGTTAACATAGTATCCACCACCCTTTTCATTATTATCTTATTATACTCCTGATTGATGCTTTGATTAATAACATTTATCTGCTTTGTTATTATATGTAAAAGTAAATCGTATGATTAAAATACTTGATTAATTTTTTAAATATGGTATATTGGTTTCATGAAAGAATCATCATTTAAAAATACAAAGGAGATATACGCATGGAAAAAAATATAAAGTTCACACCATACATTGCCGGAATCATAGGAGCCGCCCTGCTTTACTTTGTCGGCTGGGAGCATAATATCACATTGGCGCCTTGGATATCGTTTCCGCTTTTGATTTATTCATTCAGAAAAATCGATAAGTGGTATAAAACGCTCCCACTTGTGCTTGTTATGGCGGCTGCCAGATTCTTTATAATCAACGGGGCCTGGGATCTAGACATTGTTTTGCTGCTTGCATTTCCGATTTTGGTTACAGTTCCGCTGCTCATTTCATTATATCTTGACAGGATATACTCAAGAAAAATGAATCCGCTGATATCGACACTCGTATTTCCATGCACATATATAGTTTTTGACTATATATTAACCTATGCAAATCTAGGTATGACTTTTTCTATTGCTTACACCCAGAGTACGTTTTTGCCTCTGATCCAGGCAGCATCCCTGTTTGGAAGCTGGTTTATCGAATTTATGGTTTTATGGTTCGCACCAATCGCAGTACTGGCCTTTAAAAACATGAGGAATCTGTCTTTTGCTCAAAAACCGCTTATCATATATGCGGTCATATTTGCCGCTGTCATATCGTTTGGATACATGAGAATGTCATTTGACCGCCCGGATAGCAAAACAGTGCGTATCGCTTCGATAACCGAGCCGCATGACCGTGACTACTGGGCTATAACCGACGCGGGAACGCCTCGCTCAAAAGCAGGCAGTGCCAAGCCCTCGATGGATAAAATACAGCAGAAACTTTTTGAGTCGAGTCAAAAAGCAACTGATTACGGAGCCAAAATCATTTTCTGGAGCGAAGGAAATTGTCCTGTTTATGA
>CALCDS010000400.1 GCA_937900065.1 uncultured Clostridiaceae bacterium
TCGGCAGGGTTTATTGGCTATAGCACAGTTTTATCCTTTAATCCTTCTGTAAGCTATGAACAGCGATACCGCAGTCAATGGAAGCCCGATCGTGAGCACATAGAAAAATATGTTATTCCTTTTTGGAGGAGCCTTTTCGTAATCTGCAGGTACTTCCTGAGCTGCAAGCTTTGCAAGTGTATTTGCAGCAGGACCCATTTCACTGTTTGAATAACTCGATATTAATATATAATCTCTATAATTGCTAAGCTTTTTTAATTCATCCAAAAAGAGATAATAATCGCCGTCCTCTTTTAATTTTACAGCATTGATGTATTCATACTTGACGGCTGCAGGCCATAGCGTGCTTTTATAATATGGCGATAACACTTCTAGTGCCTTTTCATAATTTTTTATCCTGAAATAAAATTCAGATGAAATATAGGCAGCCGTTGTCAGGCTGTCGGTACTTAAGCTAGCCTCTGTTTTACCTTTGGAAATATCCTCAAACGATGAAGCAAGCCCTTCATAATTATTATTGAGCACTGCCCATCTTATTGAATGATCTATATCTGTTCCCGTAGAAAATCCCATGGCTAAATCCTTAAAAGAAAGCAAAATCAGCCTGAAATCCTGAAACTGATTCATATCATTGAACTCCCACAATATTTCGATATCATTCCATTTTGGAGACAGTATTGGCTTCGAAATAATGCTTGGCTCAAGCATTGAATTCATCATGACTTTTACATCAGAAGGGCTTATATAATCGTCATTCACATACTTTATAGTGTAATTTCCTATGCTGTCAAACAGTTTATCCGTTGAAAGTATGAATGGAACGATGTGGTAGGAACTGGTTTTGTTTTGGGAAACTAGCCTCCATTGCATGTTGTATGTGATATAAACATCTATTTTTTCATTTTTCTTTATTGAAATCGTAAAGGTATGCCATTTGAAATTGAAGGATGAACCGTATTCATTCCCAAGATCGGAAGGGTGGTCTGTCGCATCATATACCTTGCATTCTAAAGGGCTGCCGTTGACATTTACGTTTATATTGTCTATATATCCGGCTTCGAGCGTATATCCCAAATCGCCCGGGACTCCGAGTGTAAGGCTTTCTATATCGGATAGCCCCTGTAAGGTATACTTGCAGGTAAATCTAAATCCATCGCCTTCAGGAGTTACCGTTATTGCTGCTGTGTCTATTTTAACTCCGGGATTTTTAAAAGGTTCCACCATTTTCTCATTTACTTTGAGAGGCGCAATATTAGCATAGGCTTTTATGCTCAAATACAGCATCGCTGATATTGTAAATATCATTATCTTTATGAATGTCTTCATTATATCCCTCCCTAGTATATATTCTACACCACTTTATCTTTACCTTTTAGAATTGAAAATGTATAAAATAAGTTTACAATTATAATATGGATGATAATTCTAAAAGTAAAACTGAACAGCAAAAATTATCCGTGAAATCCGTTGATTCTATAATATGCGGATTTGTGATTATAAAATTAATGAACTATAAAGTAACGGACAAAGGATGCCGAATTTATGAATTTGAATGAAATGGTTTATACTCCACAATTTTATATCATATTATATATGCTCATAATCAACTTGTACGGATTTACAATTATGGGAGTTGATAAATGGAAGGCATGGAAAGGAAGATACAGGATACCTGAAAAGACTATATTTATTATCGCCTCGATTGGCGGAAGCGCAGGGATTTTTTGCGGAATGAGGCTTTTCCATCACAAGACGCTTCATAACAAGTTTAAATATGGTATACCGGCATTGTTAATTGCTAATATTATATGTATAGTGTACATACTGTATATTTTGCAATAAAGTTGTCCATGCTTAATATAGAAAAATTAATGCATCAATATTGGAGGAATTGTATTGATAAACAAGGAAGAAATGCTTGAATTTATGAAAGAGAAGGCTTATAGCCCCATGCTATCCGATGAGCTGATGAAAAGCCTAAAGATCCAAGAGAAGGAAAAGAAAGAGTTTATGAAGTTGCTTGATGAAATGGAAAGCGATGGATTGATCTTTAAAAATAGGAGAAACAGGTATGGATTGCCTGAAAGAATGAACCTCGTAGTTGGAAGACTTCAGGGAAATACAAAGGGTTTTGGATTCCTGATTTCAGATAATCAGGAAATGGCCGATGTTTTTATTTCCCAGGAAAACATGGGCGGGGCGATGAACAACGACAAGGTCGTTGCCAAAATAATAAAAGAAAAAGGAAATGGCAGGAGTGAAGAAGGACAGATAATAAAAATATTAAAGCGTGAAAATGATAGTCTGGTTGGAACTTTTGAAAACAGCACCAACTTCGGATTTGTTGTAGCTGATGACAAGAGGATTTTCCAAGATGTGTTCATACCAAAATCCGAGATAAACGGGGCTTCTACAGGACAAAAAGTAGTGGCCGAGATAACCAAATGGCCTAAGCCTAGGCGCAATCCTGAAGGCAAAATAGTAGAGATACTTGGAAATAAAGGTGATCCGGGTGTCGACATAGTGTCGGTAATAAGAAAATATGATCTCCCGGAGGATTTCACTCCGGAAATTGAAGAAGCAGCGGACAGTCTGCCTGATACAATACCAAAGAGTGAGTACTTAAGAAGAAGGGACCTCAGGGATGTAAAAATGGTCACCATAGATGGAGAGGATGCCAAAGATCTCGATGATGCCGTGTCCGTAAAAAAACTGCCAAACGGCAATTACTTGCTTGGGGTCCACATAGCAGATGTAAGTTTTTATGTAAGGGAGAATGACTTGATAGACAGGGAGGCTCAAAAGCGCGGTACCAGCGTTTATCTTATAAACAGGGTCGTGCCGATGCTTCCTAAAAAGCTTTCAAACGGGATATGCAGCCTGAATCCCCAGGCCGACAGGCTGGCTATGACTTGCATGATGGAGATAGACCACTCAGGCAAAGTGGTAAGCCATGAGATATTTGAAAGCATAATCCGGACAAATGAGAGGATGACATATACCGATGTCACCAAAATATTGAAGGATAATGATCCTGAACTGATTGAAAGATATGGCTATTTGGTAAATGATTTTAAAACAATGGAAGAGCTCTGCCTGATTTTGAGGCATAAGCGCATGGAGAGGGGCAGCATAGACTTTAACTTCGAGGAGTGCAGGATAGTTTTGGATGACAGGGGTAAGCCCGTAGATATACGTCCGTATGAAAGAGATATTGCCAATATGATAATAGAGGAGTTCATGCTTGCTGCAAACGAGACAATAGCCGAGCATATGTATTGGACTGAACTCCCATTCATATACAGGATCCATGAAAATCCTGACCCTGAAAAGATAAGGACATTTAATGATTTTATATATAATTTTGGATATCATATAAGGGGAATCAATAAACTTCATCCCAAAGCGCTTCAGGAAATCGTGGAAAAAGTTGAAGGCACAAAGGAAGAGGCCATAATAAATACACTTATGTTAAGGTCGTTAAAAAAGGCCAAGTATTCTCCTGAATGCACAGGGCATTTCGGGTTGGCTGCTAGGTACTATACTCATTTTACATCTCCTATAAGAAGGTATCCCGACCTTACGATACACAGGATAATCAGGGAATACCTGCAAGGAAAAATAACCGAAAAGAGGAGAAAGAAGCTTAAGGGTTTTGTAAATTATGCGGCAAAGCAAAGCAGTGAACGGGAGATAGTTGCACAGGAAGCTGAAAGAGAAGTGGATGATCTGAAAAAAGCCGAATACATGAGCGAAAGGATAGGCAAAAAATATTCAGGCGTAATATCGAGCGTAACACCATATGGCCTTTATGTGGAGCTTGAAAATACAGTCGAAGGCTTGATCCATGTAAGCAGTCTGCTCGATGATTATTATTCCTATGATGAAGACCACCACTGCTTCATAGGCGATATGAAAAAGCGAGTATTCAGGCTGGGTGACAAAGTGAATATAGTGGTATCAAAGGTGAACATCGATGAAGGAAACATCGATTTTACGCTTGATGAGTGATATCCTATTAAGAAACAATGCCAATGTACCATTTC
>CALCDS010000401.1 GCA_937900065.1 uncultured Clostridiaceae bacterium
AAATTATACATCATTATTCAGCGAGGTTAATTGCATGAAGGAAATCGATATAGACAAAACAGTGCTTTCAAATGGGCTGAGCATAGTGACTTCGACCCGTGAAAGCGACATATTTTCAATCGGTGTGGGTATAAGGGTGGGATCATTATATGAAGATGCAAGGCATAACGGAGTATCCCATATCGTAGAGCATATGCTCTTTAAGGGAACAGGCTCGAGGAATATTGACAAGCTCAATGATGATATAGAAAGCCTTGCAGGCGATTTTGACATATATACCACGTATAATGAGACTGTTCTTAGTGCAAACATAATGAAAAGCCGTGCAGAGAAATGCATTGAAATAATATCGGATATGCTCATGAACTCATCTTTTTTACCCAAGGAATTTTCAATGGAAAAGAAGGTGGTGGTTGAAGAGATAAAGCTTGAAAAGGATGATCCCGAGGACAGCGCTTACATCGGGCTATACAAGAGGGTGCTTCCAAATTCATGGCGCAAGCTTTATATAACAGGCTCCATAAAATCTGTGAAATCATTGAATGTAAAATATGCAAAAGAATATTACGATAAATTTTATGTGCCGGGCAATACGGTCATCTGCATTGTAAGCTCATATACGCACAAGGAAATAGTGGACATGATAACGCGGTATTTTGGAAACTGGCAGGGAGCCGGGAATCAGGTATTGCATGAGAGGGAAAAGGGCATATTCTCGCAAAAATATGTAAGCCATAAAAAGGGTATAGGCCAGGCTCATATATTATATGGTTTTGACATATCAGGCTTATCGAGAAAAGAGGAAGTTGCTCTTTTGCTTTTAAACAAGAAGATAGGCAGCGGTTCAAATTCTGTGCTCTTTAGGGAGCTAAGGGACAAAAAGGGCTATGCATATAACGTGTACAGCGATATGGATATCATAAAGGGGATAAGAATGTTTTACATATATGCCGCTGTTTCCAAAGAAAATATAAAAAACACACTGAAGGCAATCGACATCGTAGTAGACAAATTCGCATCCGGGGAGATCGATTTTAAGAGCCGTTCAGTACAGCTCATGAAAGATGTATTTCTGACCGATACATCGGCTTCAATGGAATCCTCGGCCCATACGGTCGACTACCTGCTGGAAGGTGAATTGAACTACAGGAATCCGTCTGAATACCAAAAGGTTTTATCCATAATGGAAGGAATAAATGAAGATGACATTAAAGACACGGCGCATGATGTGCTCAAGAATCCTTTTGTTTATATACTTTCACCGGGGGGAAGCGTATAATGGAAAACAATAAAATAAATGTCGGAGAAAAAATTGAGATCTTACTCGACAAAGGCAAAAAAAATGAAAGATTTTTCAGCAAGATAGAAGCCATGCAGGATGATGAAACCTTCACAATAAGCAGACCCGTAAATAAAAGAGGGTTTGCGCACATATCGAAAGGGCAGCCAATAAATATAATATATTTCAGAAAAGAAAGCGCTTACGCATTCGATGCCGAAGTGAATGATATGATAGAATCGGGAAAAACAATCACATTTATTGTGTCGGCCACATCTAAAAAGTACAAGCTTCAGAGGCGTGATTATTTCAGGCTGCCTATCATGGTCACAGCTATGGTAAGTTTTGAGTTCCAGGGTGAAAATATGACTGAAATATTTGATACGGTCGATATAAGCGGTGGGGGACTTAAAATAATGTCCCTGCGGAAAATGAAAATGGGTTCAAAAGTTGAGCTTTTTATACGCATACGAGGAATAGAATCCGAAAAGATAACCGGTACAGTGGTAAGGTGCATGCATTCAGCAAAAGTCTCGGAATTGTATGATATAGGGATACAATTTACCGATATAAAATTTAAAGTAAGACAAGCAATCATAAGATATGTATTCAGAAAACAAAGAGAACTTATAAGAAGAGGTCTGAAATAAAAATTTATAACCATTTATCGGTTTTATTGACATTTGTGTCTGAAATGCTATAATAATATTGACATATGTGTCAGTAAAATCTTTTTTATTTATTTTGATATGGAATTGTACATAAATTTCAAGTTCATTAGTCCCTTTTCTTTATCATATAATTTAGAAATTAAAATAGGAAGTAAATTAATGAATTTATCTATAAGATTCGTCAAATATTAAACACAGGAATTTTGCTTTTGAATTTGACGGAATGTAAAAGGAGGAATAAAAAATGAAATCTGCAAAACAGATGGTCAATGCAGCTATCTATAAGGAGGGGATCAAGTACGTCGAAAAAGATCCCATGAACAACCTCTCCAAGCTTGTGGGTTGGGCTGAGAAGATTGTGACGGCGCCCGCACACAAAAGAGACGTGGAACTTTTCAAAAAAATAATAAAAGATCCTGAAAACAACTGGTATAAATTAATAGAAAGGTATTGCACGGAACTAAATAAAAATACTCGGGAAAAGTTTTTGATAAATTTCATAGTCAATTCAGGAATCATAGGATGCCCGATGCTTGATAAGAACAAGGCAAAATACAATATCAATATACCTTGGGCCATTTTGATGGATCCGACTTCAGCGTGCAATCTGAAATGCACGGGATGTTGGGCCGCAGAATACAAGAAGAGTACGTCTCTGGATTTTGACACATTGGACCGTGTCATAAGAGAAGGTAAGGAACTTGGTATTTATATGTACATTTACTCCGGCGGTGAGCCGCTGGTTCGCAAGGATGATTTGATAAAGCTTGCAAAGAAACATGATGATTGTGCTTTCCTGGCATTTACAAATGCTACTCTGATAGATGATGCTTTTGCAAGCCAGGTTGAAGAAGTTGGAAACCTCGGCTTTGCGATAAGCGTTGAAGGCTTTGAGAAAGAAACCGACATGAGGCGTGGCAAGGGAACGTACAAAAAAGTCATGGATGCCATGGATATATTGAAAAAACACGGCGTAGTATTCGGGTTCTCAAGCTGCTATACCAGCAAGAATGTAAACGCCATAGGTTCGGAGGAATATCTGGATCTGATGATAGAGAAGGGCTGCATGTTCGGATGGTATTTCACATATATACCAATCGGCAAGGATGCGGTCATGGATCTTATGGCAACCCCGGAGCAGCGTGAGTTCATGTATCACTACGTAAGAAAGGCAAGGGAGACCAAACCGATATTCCTTATGGATTTCTGGAATGACGGCGAGTATGTAAACGGTTGCATAGCCGGAGGCAAGAGCTATTTGCATATAAATTCAAACGGAGATGTGGAACCGTGTGCATTCATACATTATTCAAACGTGAATATAAAGGATGTAAGCTTGCTTGAAGCTTTGAAGTCTCCGATCTTCGTCGAATACAAGAAAAATCAGCCTTTCAACCATAATCACCTTATGCCGTGCCCGCTGCTCGACAATCCGGAGAAACTGCGCGAGATGGTGCACAATTCAGGAGCTCATTCGACGCAGCCGATTGATGCAGAGCAAGTGGATGATTTGACGGCTAAATGCGCTGAAGCATCAAAGAAGTGGAAACCTACGGCTGATAAGCTCTGGGATGAATCCCAGAAGGAGAGGGATAAATATCAGAAAGAAAAAGAGGAACAAAATGTTTGATTAAAGTCTATTCGCCTTCTTTTTAAGCATATAAACTTATAAATGGTGAGATTGCATTTTGCAACCTCACCATTTTAATGCGGTTTTTTATTAAACAAGAAGCATTGACTTTTATG
>CALCDS010000402.1 GCA_937900065.1 uncultured Clostridiaceae bacterium
TAATTGAATCCGGGGACATACGCTTGAACACTGAAAGCTACGAAGCTACGGTAAAGGGAAAGCCGGTCTCGCTTTCAACGCGGGAATTTCAGCTTTTAAGTTACTTGTGCAAAAATGCGGGAAGGGTGCTCTCGCGCGAACAGATTTTCCATGCTATATGGGGTACGGATTATGCCGATATCGGCACAGTGGCTGTGAACATAAAGAACCTGCGTGACAAGATAGATCCGGAAAATCACTATATCAAGACAGTGTGGGGCATAGGCTATAAATTTGTGAAGGATTCGGGTGATGACAAATGAGCCTTAAGATAAAGCTGCCTTTTTTCGTGTTCGCCATGCTGCTTATCAACATTCTCATGCTTGGAGGGTATTTCCGCTTTTTTCTTTCAAACCAGATTTCTGAGGACAACAACAAGGCGCAGCAGGAACTTCAGGAGAAAACCGACCATATTGCCTCTGAATTAAAAAACCGTCCGGATGTTGAGCAGCAGCTGAAAGATTTTGCGGATTCACAACACTTTGTGGTAGAAATTGTGGATGAGAACGGAAAGGTGCTGTTTAAGGAAGGCACCCAGTCAGATTCAAGCGTGGATCACTGGGCCTCGAGCCTTTTGGTTTACAACGGGAAGGTACGCATGATGAGGGTGATAGAGCCGGTGCAGCTCTCCTACAGCAAGATTTCCGCCTATGAAAGCGCACGAAGCCTGCTTTCAGCTGAAAGCGTAATTCTCTGCTTGATTCTGCCGCTTTCAGGTGTTATCTTCTACTTCTACTATGTAAGGCCCATTCTCTCCCTGCAAAAGAAAATGGAGCACTATAGGTCAGGCATCCGGCCAGGGCGGTCAGCTCGATTAGATGAGATAGGGCATCTGCAAAACCGCTTCGCCGATTTGACGGATGAAATCGAGGAGGAAAAAGAGAAGCAGAACCGCATAATCGCTTCCATATCCCATGATATTAAAACGCCTCTCACATCTGTAATGGGTTATACTGAACAGTTGAAAAAAAAGTCCCTCCCGCCGAAAAAGCATGAGCATTATGTTGATATCATTTACCAGAAGGCAGTCGCCATCAAGACACTGATAGAGGAATTCGACGAATACTTGAGCTTTCATGTACAAAGTTCGCTCAAGAGGCAGTCCATAACAGTCGATAAGCTTGTACTGCTGTTGAAGGCAGATTACGAAGAAGAACTCAAAGAGAGCGGTGCCGCGTTTTCCGTCCACAACAACTGCCCAAAGTCAGCGCTGCTGATAGACATTCCAAAAATGCGGCGCGTTTTCGGAAACCTCATCGACAACAGTCTTAAACATCAAAGCGGACAGCCGCCACAGATTTCCGTTTCCTGCATGTACAAGAAAAATGCCGTGTTGTTTTCAGTGGAAGACAATGGCACCGGAGTTCCGAATGCAGAGGAACTTAAAAAGATTTTCGACCCCTTCTATACTTCCGACACTGCGCGTACCTTTGCAGGACTGGGCCTTTCCATCTGCCGCGAGATCGTCGAGGCGCACGGGGGACAGATTTGGGCTGAGAATCGTCCGAGCGGAGGTCTGTGCATCTTCATAAGCCTGCCGGCCGATAGCCTTGCAAAAAACGTGCAGTAGTATATTGCATTTAATAAAGTGAATATCATTTATCAAGAAGTGAAGCCTGATCGTCTGTGTATTAAGTTTTCATAATTTATGTTAAAATGTTAATTGTAAAATTATAACGATTAAGGAGGCTCCACATGAAAAGCAAAAGATTTTTAAGTTGTTTATTATCGGCATTATTTGCATTATCGATCGTTTCTATGCCTTCAGTTGAAGCATTTGCAGCCACAACACAAAGACTTCAAGGCCAGGACAGATATGGAACAGCTATCGCCATTTCGAATGCAGGATGGCAAACCTCAGATAATGTGGTTTTAGCAACGGGTGAAGATTTTCCTGATGCGCTTAGTGCTGCGCCTCTTGCCAAACAGTTAAATGCACCGATTCTTTTGGCAGGGAAGACATTGGATAGTATTCTTGAAACTGAACTCAACAGGTTGCAGGCAAAGAATGTGTTCATTGTTGGAGGCGAGGGTGTTGTATCAAAGGATATCCAGAATAAACTGGAGGAGAAAAAACTCACAGTCACCAGGCTTTCAGGAAATGACAGATATGAAACTTCTTTAAAGATTGCAGACTATATTGCAGATAATTTTAATGCTGGAAATGAAATAGTTGTTGCAACAGGTGAGGGATTCCCGGATGCCCTGTCGATTGCGCCGATTGCAGCAAACAAGGGCATGCCCATCGTATTATCGTCAAAGGATGTGCTTTCTGATGATGCAAAAAGCTATATCAAAGATAATAAGGTAGCAAAAGCATTTGTTATAGGAGGCACAGGAGTTGTAAGCGACAAGGTAATGCAGCAGCTGCCTTTGCCGGAGAGAGTGGCCGGTATTGACAGATTTGCAACCAATATTGCTGTCTTAAACAGGTTTGCAGCTGATCTGTCCTTTAATAAAGCCTATATTGCAACAGGTAATGATTTCCCTGATGCTTTAGCGGGCTCTGCGCTTGCATCAAAGACAGCATCCCCGATTATATTGGTTGATAAAGCACTTACAGCATTCATGAGCGATTATATCAACTCGAAACTCCCGATTATTGAGGAGATAGGGATACTGGGAGGTGAAGGAGCAGTATCGTCTTCAATCTTAACAGATAACGTTTATGGCAATACCAATGGTAATATTGCTAATTTCGGATTAGTAGCAGCACAAGGAGACTGGATCTATTATAACAATGGCACACTAACAAAGTCCAAAGCAGATGGTACGGGTAAAGTCCAGTTAAGCAGTGATATACCCGGATTTATCAATGTAGTAGGGGACTGGGTCTATTACCTTAATGTAATCAGCGATACGGACATGAAAATTTATAAAATCAAGACTGACGGCACGAACAGGCTTAAATTGAGTGATGACTTAACTGCCAATATGGCCGTGGTAGGGGATTGGATCTATTATATGAATGGTTCCGACAGCGGCAAACTTTATAAGATGAGGACGGATGGCACATCTAAAACAAAGATAAGCGATGACTTTGCATTTAATATCAATGTTGAAGGGGATCAGATTTACTATATCGACAAGCCAATGATAGGGCAGCTTTATAAAATAAACGCGGACAGCACAGGCAGAACCAAGCTAAGCAATGCGCCTATGGCATTTGTAAATGTATCCGACGGCTGGATTTACTTTGAAGGAGCATTTGATGCAGACGGACAGGAATGCCACCTTTACAAGATGAAAACAGACGGTTCGGGACTGGTGAAATTGAGCGATGATGATGCAGGATATATCAACGTATCAGGCGATTGGATCTACTATGCAATAGGTTCCGACAGCGGCAAACTCTATAAGATGAAGACAGACGGCACCGGAAGGGTAAAGATAAATGATGATGAGGCCATGCTCATAAATACTTCAGGCGATTGGCTGTATTATGCAATAGGTTCACAGAAAAATATTGTAAAGATCAAAACCGATGGAACCGGAAAACAAATTTTAAATTAAATTTATGGGCTACAGCCTGATGCGAAAAAGCATAGGCTATAACCTTTTTGCTGTGGCGCTTATCGCAAATGCAAAGAGACATTAATAAAATTGTTAAACGAGCGTCATTCAATCATGTACACATTATTATAACGTTGAAAGGAACTTGCATTTGATATGTAGGTTCTTTTTTTATGCATTGGAGAATATGACATCCCGGATGAGATTATTATAGAGGAATTATTCCAAAAATAGAGAATAATACTACATTGTTCCATAGAATGCTTGTATTGATCATTAGCAAGCAAAAATCAGATTCAGATGTTCAAAACCAACACCCTATTTAAAGATTGTGAGGTTGCATATGATGGAAAGCTTATATGAGAAGTTTGGAAAAAGCAAGGTCTACATTGTTGTAGCCTCCATGCTTATAGCGTTGGCAATTTTGACTATGGCCATCTTTTATCAAACCAAAACCAGTTTTTCGATTGAAGGGCAGAGGTATAAATACATATCAAGCACATATGATGAAATATTGTTTAAAGACAGCTATGGCAACCAGGTTGTGGTAATAATGGAAAGTACACTGATGATGGCAAGAATAATATGATATTGTGAATTAATTCATTTTTGATTATATAAATTTTCACTTTAAAAGGAGGAGTA
>CALCDS010000403.1 GCA_937900065.1 uncultured Clostridiaceae bacterium
TATATAGCTTATCAGGATGCAAAGGCAATGTTAGATGCTGTTCTGGTTCAGGAAACAAGAGAACAAGAAATTAAAACAATACTTGATTATTCCGGAGACGGTTTTATAGCAATTGATGCTAATGGTCACATTACTATAATCAATGACTTTGCAAGCAAGATTTTTGGCAGCCCTCCTCAGTATGATATTATTGGACGGCCAGTATCAAAGGCTATGCCGCTTATTTCTAACCTGTTAGAAGCGTTGAATCCAGATGTGAAGCTTCATAATGATGTGATTTCAATCGGCGAATATACACTGCTTTATAATCGCATTCCTATAAAGAATAAGAGGAAAATAATTGGAGCAATAGCTACTTTAAAAGATATTAAAAAGGTAAAAAAGGATGAAAAAAGTATTCGTTATAGGCAGTATATCAAAGGGCTTTATGCAAAATATCATTTCCAGGATATACGAGGCAAAAGTCGTAAGCTGTGCAAAGTAAAACAAATGGCTGAGAAATATGCAAGAACTGAATCTACAATATTAATTACAAGTGAAACAGGAACGGGAAAAGAGATGTTCGCTCAGTCGATACATAATGCAAGCTTAAGAAAAGATGGGCCCTTTGTAGTTATCAATTGTGCTTCTCTTGCAGAAAGCATTCTTGAAAGCGAGTTGTTTGGTTATGTGGAGGGAGCCTTTACTGGTGCAAGAAGAGGTGGAAAAGTCGGCGTTTTTGAAATGGCGAAAGGAGGGACAATCTTTCTTGATGAGATTGGAGAGCTACCTGTTAATCTTCAAGGAAAGTTGCTGAGAGTCTTGCAGGAACGTTCTGTAATGCGACTTGGAGATGATAGAATTATTCCTGTTGATGTGCGCTTTATTGCAGCTACCAATCGAGATCTTATACAAGAATTAAGAAATGGAAAATTTCGTAAAGACTTATATTTCAGATTAAATGTATTAAATCTGACAATTCCTCCTTTGCGGGAAATAAGAGAGGATATTCCTTTGCTGGCACGCTATTTTCTTCAAAAACACGGAGCAAATCCAAATATTTTCCTTACAGATAAAGAAATAGATGTACTAATGCAATATAATTGGCCGGGAAACATAAGAGAATTAGAAAACATGATGGAAAGAATTGCCGTAATTGGGGATACCAGCAATATAGAAGAATTGATTCAGACTCATATTTCTGAATTTACCTTAATAAATAACTCAAAAAAAAAGCCTTTAAGGCCTAAAGTGGTAGAAGAAGCGTTAGAAATCTCAAGGGGTAACAAAACAGCTGCTGCCAAATACTTAGGAGTTCATCGCAGTACACTCTGGCGTTACCTTGAGAATATGAATAAATAAAGTGTTGCATGTTACATTAAAGTGTTGCATGCAACACTTTTTTTATATTTAGCAGAACCTATTTACATACCCACCTTTATTGCTTTTTATCAAAAAAATCATTATCTTGCTCTTCTTTACTGATGTCAGCATCCTATCCAGAGCAAGAAGAATTTTTTTGGCATGGAAGTTGCTATATAGTATTATATATAATTCTAAGGAGGGTTAAGCATGAGAATTATTAACACCGAAGCAGTTGTTCCAGTTATCAGAGATCTTGCCATTAAAGCATGCTATGAGTTAGATGACAATGTTATCGACGCTTATAGAAAGGCGCTGAAAAAGGAAGAATCACCTTACAGCAGGGATACTTTACAATTACTTATTCAAAATGCTGAATATGCTAAGAAAGAGCAAATCGCTGTTTGTCACGACACTGGAACTGCTGTTGTAATGATGGAAATTGGACAAGAAGTTGCTTGGGAGGGGAAATCTCTTATTGATCAGATCAATGAAGGGATACGTCAGGGATATCGTGATGGGTACTTAAGGAAATCTATCGTAAGAGATCCTTTGGACAGAGTTAATACAAACGATAATACTCCGGCTGTAATCCATACCGAAATTGTTGAAGGCGATAAAGTGCATATTACTGTAATGCCTAAGGGCGGCGGAAGTGAAAATATGGGAAGCTTTACCACTCTTGTTCCGGGAGAAGGTATCGAAGGCGTTAAAAAATTTGTGCTGGATTCAGTTAAATATGCAGGGGGTAAGACTTGCCCTCCAATAATTGTTGGAGTCGGTGTAGGAGGAACAATGGATTACTGCACCTTCATAGCGAAGAAAGCTTTACTTCGTCCTATTGGTCAAAGACATCCAAAGGCATTGTATGCAAAACTTGAAGAAGAACTTATCGAAGAGATTAACAAAATGGGAATCGGTACATTGGGAATGGGTGGTACAGTTACAGCTCTTGACGTTCATATTGAGTACTATCCATGCCATATAACTGCTCTTCCTGTTGCGGTTAACTTGCAATGTCACTCAAGCAGACATGCTTCTGCAGTAATTTAGGTAGAAAGGGGAATAAAATTATGAAGGAATACCATTTATCACTTCCTCTCAGTAAAGAGGATGTTAAAGATTTAGAAATTGGCGATGTTCTATATTTGACGGGATACCTTTATACTTCCAGAGATGCTGCTCATAAGAGATTTGAGCAAACCTTGGCAGCAGGTGGAGAGCTTCCGATTGATTTTACTAATCAAACTATTTTCTATGCAGGACCATGTCCGACAAAGCCTGGAAGAACAATGGGCTCCATTGCACCAACAACCAGTATGAGAATGGATAGATATGTTGAAATGACATTCAAGTTGGGAATAACAGCAATGATAGGTAAAGGAGACAGATCGAAATATGTAGCAGATCTTTGCAGAGAATATGGAGGAGTTTATCTTCTAAGCATAGGCGGCGCTTCTGCGATAATTTCCAATCAGGTTAAAGCCTGTGAAGTAGTAGCTTATGAAGATTTAGGAACTGAATCAGTTAAGAAGTTGTATGTTGAAAATCTAAGAGTAATAGTCGGAATAGATACTAAAGGTAATGTTTTTCAAGACAGAGAAATCCAAAAGTATAGAAGAATATAATTTAAGGAGGATTGCTTTATGTTAAAGTGGTGGAAAAACCTAAGCCTTTTTAAAAAAATTATGGTCGGCTTTGCTCTTGGCATTATAGTTGGATTGATTATGGGACCAAAGGCATCCATGTTTAACTTCTTAGGAACTATTTTAATTCGCTTGCTTGAAATGGTAGTTGCACCATTAATCCTAAGCCTGCTGGTTGGTGCTGTTGGTGAAATCGGCGACATGAAGACTTTTGGAAGTTTAGGTTTAAAGACCATAATAATCTATATATGCTGTACAATATTTGCTATTGCTTTAGGACTTGGCGCTGGATTGTTGTTCAATGTTGGCAGTGGAGTTCATATTAATTTAGCCAATGTTAAGGTTGGAGAGATTAAATCTCTTGCATTTACAGATACACTTGTCAACATGACTCCAAAAAATATTTTTGCTGCTTTAAGTGAACCAAATTTATTACAGATTATTGTCTTCGCACTTATATTTGGTTTTGCTGCTATTAAAGCTGGTGAGGATGGAAAGCCTATGCTTAGGGCTTTAAAATCGCTTGGAGAGGTTATGAAGAACGTAACAAATATCGTACTAAGATTCACTCCTATTGGAGTCTTTGGCTTAATGGCAAATGTTATTGGAACAAATGGAATTAAAATTTTATTGCCTTATGCAAAATGTATTATAGCTGTATACATAGCATCAGCATTTCAAACTATAGTTATTCATGGTTTTATAATGAACAAGCTTTTAGCTAAGAGAAGTGTTGGAAATTTTTTAAAAGCTTCTAAAGAAGCATTTACTTTTGCATTTGCAACCTGTTCAAGTGTCGCTACTATACCACTTTCTTTAAAGGCCGCAAGGAAATTAGGCGTACCAGATAGAATCTCTAACTTTATTATCACAGTAGGATCTAACATGAGTATGGATGGTATAGCTATATATCAAGGGGTTGCTGTTGTATTTGCATCACAGATATATAATATACATCTTACATTAGCACAATATGTACTTGTTATGGTTTCCGCGACAATAGCTTCACTTGGTGTAGCAGGTGTTCCAGGATCTGGCCTGATAGTGCTTTCAATAGTTATAAAGGCAGTTGGTCTTCCTATGGAAGCTGTAGCACTTCTTGCTGGAGTTGACAGAATCCTTAACATGGGTAGAATAATACCAAACCTTTCAGTTGATATTGCAGCTTCAGTGCTGATATCAAAATCTGAAGGCGTTTTAGGTCCAGA
>CALCDS010000404.1 GCA_937900065.1 uncultured Clostridiaceae bacterium
CCCGAGTGGTCCATAAGGATTTCACTGGCCAACCTCAATGATGCATATTATTCCGAGATAGGTGAGGTACTACACAGGGTGCTTAAAAAATATGTGTCATCCTGGAAGAACGAAAACAAGGTTTAGAAATTAGGAAAACAAATTTAAGTGTTTACAGTTTTATCTCCTCCATAGCGGCAAATTCCATATCATTAAATTTAAAGCAGATGATATAAGGCATTTTATCTGCAATAGCCCAGAAATCGTCGTATCCGAAATTGGGGTTGAAATAGTTAATGATAGTTGAAAGTGCTGTACCATAACTTTTTTTCAAAGCCCAAAATCTTCCGATTTGATTCCACACATTTTTTCGGATACCTCCCATAACCTTTTAGACACATCTTCTCTCATCGAATAGCGGCTCGGCTCTTTAGGCTTGCATTTCTTCCAATATATATCACTAGGATTTTCCGAAAGCGGAAGGCTTGCCAAAAATACCATAGTTGCAGCAGCTTCTTTAGGTTCTATTCCTTTCCTGCTCCTTATCTTCCATACAAACCGTACTATGCCATAAGTTCCCTTAAGACCTATATCCGTATTTACAAGGCCCGGATCCACAGCATAAGCTCTGATATTTGATTTATTCTTAAGCCTTCTGTTAAGTTCTGCTGCAAACAGCACATTTGCAAGCTTGCACTGCTTGTACATCATAAGGCAATTATAATGCCTGCGAAGCTGAATGTCCTTCCAATTCATATGAGTCCGATAATGGGACCCAGAACTCGTCATTATCACACGTCCTGATGAAGACATTGCCGGCATAAGTTCATGAGTCAGCAAAAATGGAGCCAGATGATTTACTGCAAACTGAAGTTCAAATCCTTCTGAAGTTACAGTATACCAGTTGGCCACAGTGCCGGCATTGTTTATCAAAACATCAATTGTCTTATTTTCTTCTTTTTCTATTCTGCTCTTTATAGCTGCAGCAAGCTCTCTAACCTGTTTTTGCAGAGAAAGATCCGCAATAAGATATTCTATCCTGGCATCAGGATATTGGGACAGTATGCCCTCTCTTGCCTGGCTGCACCTTTCCTCTGATCTTCCCACGCCTATTACAAGAGCTCCACGACCTGCAAGCTCTGTTGCTGCCGCAAGGCCTATGCCTGACGTAGCACCTGTAATAACCATTACCTTTTTGCTTAAGCTTTTATCCATATTAATCAGATCATCTCCTTGCTGCAATCAGCATGACTTTTTTGATAAGCTAAAGCCCAGCGCCATCCTATAATACGTGATACCAATGTAGGCGGCACAAGGTTTCCCATAAACCTTATAAATCTGTTTATTCCACCAGGCACGTAAACCGCTCGTCCCTTTAGAGCATAGTCGATAGTATGTGATGCCACATATCCGACGTCGCTGGTGGTTATATAACCCCAAAAACCTTGGGCATCTATTGCCTTTATTGTAAGTTCGGTGGTAGGCATTCCCGAAGGGCAAAGCACTGTTACTGTTCCTCCTAAGTGGCGTATCTCTTCTCTAAATGCTAGCGAAAAGTCAAGCAAAAACCTTTTTGAGGCTGCATAAAGTGCTTTTACAGGCATTGGATAATAAGCCGCCATACTGGAGACCGTTATCAATCTGAAAGTTTTGGACCTGTCCCTGAAATCGACCATCGCACGTGTCATTTCAACAGTGGACTCAATATTCAAACTCAATATCGTCCTTATCTGCTCAACTGTCCTGTCTGCAAAATATCCTTCATAATCAATGCCTGCAACATTTATCAAAGCCCAAAAACATAATCCCCGGTTTTTTATATTCTCGATCAGCTTCGTCCTGGAAGCAGTATCTGTAAGGTCACATGGCAAATATATAACATTAACGCCATATGCATTTGTTAATCCTCCGGCAAGGCTCTTAAGGCGTTCTTCAGAAAGATCGGTTAAAAAAAGATCCCATCCCCTCTGTGCACATTCTGCTGCAAATGCTTTCCCCAGTCCCCCCGTAGCACCTGTTATAAGCACTAATGATTTCATAACCACATCCCCTTTTAAAAATAGAAGTAATAAATATTTATCTACTCCAAAAAAATTGCAATTAAAACATATGTTTTAATCATAAGATTAATATATGACAATAAGTATTCTATGTCAATCTATTTATACAATTTTTTTAAAATAAATTTAGAT
>CALCDS010000405.1 GCA_937900065.1 uncultured Clostridiaceae bacterium
AATTATCTTTGTTGCAAATATTATACCATAAATGGCGGGACTTATCATTAAACCTGCTCTAATCGCCAGAAACTTAAAAGAAGAGCTGCATAATAAAAAAGCCATCAATAAATGATGGTTATATTCTATCATGGTGGGCCTTCAGGGACTCGAACCCCGGACCAACCGGTTATGAGCCGGTTGCTCTAACCAACTGAGCTAAAGGCCCTTATTCCTCAAAAGCAGGAATACGAACAACAAGACTTATTATATAAACTTTTTTTCTTTTATTCAACACTTAAATAATCGCTATATTATATAATATAGCGTTAAAAAGCAGAATAAACTGAAATATTCTTAAAAATACACAAAGTTAAAAGAAAACATACCTCTATTTCTAATTTTAAATACGAATTAGAGGTGTGTTTTCTTATCAATCAAGGTAATCCTTTAATTTTTTGCTTCTGCTTGGGTGTCTCAGCTTTCTAAGAGCTTTTGCTTCAATCTGCCTTATGCGTTCCCTTGTAACTTTGAACTCTTTGCCTACTTCCTCAAGAGTCCTGGCTCTCCCGTCGTCAAGCCCAAACCTTAATCTGAGCACCTTTTCCTCTCTTGGAGTCAAGGTATCCAAAACATCCATGAGCTGTTCTTTCAACAATGTAAATGCTGCTGCCTCGGCCGGAGCCGGAGCATCATCATCAGGTATAAAATCTCCCAGATGGCTGTCTTCCTCTTCGCCTATAGGTGTTTCCAAAGATACCGGTTCTTGAGCGATTTTCATAATCTCCCGAACTTTATCTGCAGGCATTCCAAGTTCCTTTGCAATTTCCTCGGCAGTAGGTTCTCTTCCCAATTCCTGAAGAAGCTGCCTTGACACTCTTATAAGTTTGTTGATGGTCTCAACCATATGAACCGGAATCCTTATAGTTCTCGCCTGGTCGGCTATGGCCCTCGTTATGGCCTGTCTAATCCACCATGTAGCATATGTGCTGAACTTAAATCCCTTCGAATAATCAAATTTCTCCACTGCTTTAATAAGGCCAAGATTGCCTTCCTGTATCAGATCCAGAAAAAGCATGCCCCTCCCAACATATCTTTTTGCAATGCTTACTACAAGCCTTAAGTTGGCCTCGGCCAGCCTTTTTTTGGCTTCCTCATCGCCTTTTTCCATCCTTTTGGCAAGTTCAATTTCCTCATCTGCAGTAAGCAGAGGCACCTTTCCTATCTCTTTTAAATACATTCTCACTGGATCATCTATTGCAACACCATCAGGCACTGATATATCTAAATTTTCCTCTTCTGAAGCCACATTTTTCGGAAGGTCTTCCATATCTCCTACAATCTCGATGCCCATAGATTCCAATATTTCATAAACTTTCTCAATCTGTTCAGGGCTTAGGTCTACCTCTTCTAATGAATCCATTATTTCCTTGTATGTCAACGTACCGTTTTTCTTGCCCTTCTCAACAAGCTGTTTTACAAGGCCCATCTTTGAATTCGAATTTTTCAAATGTATTACCTCCTTCCAAAAAACTACAGCGTCTTTAACTGCTTCTCGATGTTTCCCAATTCTTTAAGGAGCTTAACCGATTGTTCCACATCGCCCTTTTTCTCAAACGTTTTCATCTTTGACACAAGAAAATCCTTTCTTTTCATAAGCTTGCTTTTGTTTATTATATTCACAAAATCATTGATCACTTTATCAATGTCATTTTCTTTTACAGATACTGTCCTCTCAAATATGGCTGCCGCCTTTTTCATGTCATCAGGATTTTGAAAAATGCTTATCACTGAACCTGGGATTATGTTCTCTTTATTTTTTAGCTTCTCATACATAATATGTGCTATTTCACGATATACGCCATCATTAAAATCATCCCATCCAATAGAACGTGCAATTTTCTCAAATAAACTACTGTCTTCATAAAGCATGGATAATATGGACTTTTCCGCTTTCAAGTATGCAGGCTCTAAGTATAATTTTTGTCCATCAATGTTATTATTATACCTAGTTTTCCCACTTATATGCTTTTCAAAAGTGTTTTGGCCATTCTTCTTGAACCTTGCCATCTCTTCATATAAAGCTGAAGCTGAAATACCTGTCTCATTGGCTAATTTCTTTATATATGCATCGACTGTCACAGGGTCCTCCACACTGTTTAGAACTTCAACACAGGATTTTACAAATCCAATCTTTCCCTCGGTGGTCGATACATCAAATCCCTGGCTTTTTCTTCTTATCTTGTAATCGATTAAAGGCTCTGCATTATCATAACATCTTCTAAATGCATCAGGACCCTCGGCTCTTACGTATTCATCCGGATCCTTGCCTTTGGGTATGTTTAATATTTTCACCTTGCATCCGGCAGCAGATAATATATCAAGGCCTCTCAGCGTTGCTGCTTGTCCTGCAGTGTCGGCATCATAACAGATTATAACCTCATCGCAGTAACGTTTCAAAAGCCTTGCCTGCTCCTTTGTCAAAGCCGTTCCAAGTGAAGCTACAGCATTGTTTATTCCAAATTGGTGCAATGCTATTGCATCCATATAACCCTCAACGATTATCATCTTTCGCCCGGATTGTTGCTTTGCAGCCAGATTCAATCCATAAAGGTTAAATCCCTTATTGAATATCAATGTCTCGGGAGAGTTCAGATATTTAGGCTTGGAATCATCAAGCACTCTTCCTCCAAACCCTATGATCCGGTTTCTGACATCAAATATGGGAAACATAACCCTGTTTCTGAACCTGTCATAATACCCGCCGCCATCTTTTTTTATTACAAGACCGGCCTTTTCAATTGTCTGCTCATCATAGCCCTTAGTTTTTAAATAGTCTATAAGATCATTCCAGCCCTGATTTGCAAATCCTAAGCCGAATTTTCTTATTATATCAGGGCCAATACCTCTTTTATTTAGATAAGCCAAGCCTTCATGGTTGGATCTAAGATTCCTATAAAAATAAACAGCAGCTTCGCGTGTGACCTTAAAGAGTTTTTTCTTAAGATCCATCTTTTCTTTATCAAAACCGCCATTATTTTCAGGTATAATGATATTTGCTCTATCAGCCAGGCGCCTGACAGCTTCTATGAAATCAATATTATGATATTTCATCATGAATGTTATTACATTTCCGCCTTCTCCGCATCCAAAACAATGAAAAATCTGCTTATCTTGTGAAACGCTGAAAGACGGAGTCTTTTCTTTGTGAAAAGGACATAATCCTACGTAGCTTTTGCCTTTTTTATTTAGTGCTACATATTCGGATATAACATCCACTATGTCATTGCTTTCTCTTATATTTTCTATTGTTTCCTCAGGTATTATCATACTAATCATCCTATATGCTTATAAAAGTTCGATATATTTTTGTATTTTCCTTCTTTTATTGAACTAAGTTTAAATTGAAGTTTTTCCCTTATTCGCCTCCATTATGCTGCATATACCGCTTCATGCGCTTAAATAGCGGCTCTGTTTAGCAAAGATGTTGATATAGTATTCGGATAATATTAAATGACTTTATCTTTGAGCAATGACTAAATACTATTCGACATACACCTCTAAATTCCTTCTATATTATAAAAATAATAAAATTTTATTCTAAACCTATTCCTACCTCCAATGAGCCGGTACAAAAGTTTTATTGAACATATTTACGGCATATATATCAGTCATTCCGGCTATGTAGTCGCACACGACCCTGTCTAAATCATTATCATCAAGCATGTTTACGAATTCTTCAGGCATATCATTCGGATTTTTTAAAAAATGTTTATACAAAGCTTCCACAACATATTTAGCCTTGCCTTCTTCAGCCTTGGCTTTGGAACCTATGTAAACCCTTTCAAACATAAAATTCCTGAGCTCTTCAGTTGCCTCAAGAATCGGACTGCTCATTGATATAGTGCCTTTACCCATACTCGTATACACTACATTCGTTATCATGCTGTTTATCCTGCTTGAATGGGTATTTCCCAGCACATCCATACAATTTTTAGGTATGTCAGAATTTTTAATTATGCCGCCTCTTTCGGCATCATCGATATCATGGTTTATATATGCGATCCTGTCGGCCTGCTTTACTACTGCGCCTTCCATTGTCGAAGGTTTCATGTCCCCACAGTGATTCAATATGCCGTCCCTCACTTCAAATGTAAGGTTCATTCCCTTGCCTCCCTCAAGCTTATCGACCACTCTTAGGCTTTGCTCATTATGCTTGAATCCAAGCGTGCATATTTCATTTAGCACGTTCTCGCCCGTATGGCCAAAAGGAGTATGTCCAAGATCATGTCCAAGCGCAATCGCTTCAGTCAAATCTTCATTTAATTTAAGGGCTCTTGATATTGTCCTTGCGATTTGAGACACCTCAAGCGTATGGGTGAGCCTTGTCCTGTAATGGTCCCCCTCAGGAGCTATAAACACCTGGGTTTTATGCTTCAGCCTCCTAAAAGATTTAGAATGAATTATCCTGTCACGGTCCCGCATATAATCGGTCCTGATGTCACATTTCTTTTCATCAACCAACCTGCCTTTTGAAAACATGCTTAGCGAAGCATAGGGCGATAAAATACTTTGCTCCAACTTTTCATAATCCTCTCTTATACTCATAAACTCACCCCCAAGCATCGGCGGATTTATCTCCCCCTTGCCTAAACTATCTATAATATATTTAAACTTTTCCAATGCAAATATACATATATGGAAAAAATAATGAAACTTTTGCTGAAAAAATGCTGCGTGCAATCGATAGAAAACTTTATCTTTTAAAATTTATTATCCATATAACTATATATACGTCAAAAATCTTGTTTTCCCTTCTTACAAAAATTAAAAT
>CALCDS010000406.1 GCA_937900065.1 uncultured Clostridiaceae bacterium
AAGTTTCAAGAAAGTTTTGGCTCTGATGCAGGCATTATCAATGATAAGGGCGCTAAATGCAATATAGATTTATGGAGTGCTGCATGTTTGCAGCTTGAAAATGCCGGGATAAAGCAGGAAAATATAATAAAGAGCAATTTGTGTACTTGCTGCAATAAAGATTATTTTTATTCATACAGGCGGGATGGTTCTAAGACCGGCAGGATGATTTCCATGATTGAGTTGATTTAAAATCTGCTTTGCATCATAGGAGGAGTTTTTTTATGGCGGGTGAAAAAATACTGATAATTGATGATGAGGCCCATATTGTGGAGCTTATCAAATACAACCTTGAGAGCAACGGCTATAAGGCATATACGTCATATAACGGAAGCGACGGTTTAAAGTCTGCTGAAGAAAATCCAGTAGATTTGATAATATTGGATCTGATGCTGCCGGATATGGACGGGTTGGAAGTTTGCAAAGCCTTAAAGCGAAAAGATGAGACAGCTTCAATACCTATAATAATGCTTACGGCTAAAAGCAGCGAGTTTGACAAGATATTGGGGCTGGAGCTTGGAGCAGACGATTATGTAACCAAACCTTTCAGTGTAAGAGAGCTTATGGCAAGAGTCAAGGTGATACTTAGGAGAAGTTTTCAGGATAATGTGGAGAGCAAAACAATAAGTATAGGTGACCTTAAAATCGATCTTGCAAAATATCAGGTCTCAAAAAATGGAAAGAAGCTTGGACTTACACTTAAAGAATTTGAGCTTTTAAGGCTCATGTCATCCAATAGGGGAAAAGTTTTTACGCGCGAGATGCTGCTTGAGAGCATATGGGGATATGATTATTGCGGTGATACCAGGACTGTGGATGTCCACATAAGGCATTTGAGACAAAAAATAGAGGACGATGACAACAATCCTAAATATATTGAAACGATAAGGGGCATAGGATACAGGTTCAGCGATACCTGTAAATAGATAAAATGAGAAGAAAATTGTTGGTATCATTTTTAATAGTACTTTCCATATGCATATCTATAATAGGTGTTTTTTCAATGCGGCTTTCAAGGCAGATATATCTTAAAGGTCTGGAAGACAATCTTATTTCCAATGGCAAACTTATGGCAGGAATGCTAAATGACAGGTATGATTATAATAAAGACAATTATGATGATTTGGCGACTGAGTATTCCAAAATACTGAATTCGAGGATGACCATAATCGCTTCAGATGGCAAGGTAATAGGCGAATCCGAAAATTCCAGCGAGAATATGGAAAACCACAGTGAAAGGCTTGAAGTAAAGGAAGCCATGGAAGGCAAAGTCGGCATAAGCTACAGACATTCTACAACTGAAAACATGGATATGCTATATGTGGCTGTACCTGTTGGTTCCGCAAAACCATACAAAGCTGTAATAAGGCTTTCAGTTCCGCTTACCTATATAAAAAGCATACAGAGTCACTTATTGCTTAATGTACTGCTTGCTGTAGCTCTTGGACTTATGATATCGTTTATTACGGCATATTTATTTGTGAGGAGACTCACAAAGCCTATAAATGAAATGACATATATATCAACGAGCATTGCACAGGGAAGGTATGATAGAAGGATAAGCATGAACTACAAGGATGAATTGGGAGTGCTTGCCCGTTCATTTAACGATATGGCTGAGAAACTTGAGAGGACAATCAGCGATTTGTCTGATAAAAAGAATAAACTTGAGGCCATATTAAAAAGCATGCTAAGCGGCGTAATCGCTTTTGATGCTAAATCCAAAGTAATGCTTGCAAATCCTGAAGCATACAGCATATTCGGTTTTAAAAAGGACATACTTGGGAAACATGCTCTTGAGATATTCAGGAATACCAAACTTGAGGATGTGATATTGAGCCATAAGGATGAGGACAAGGAGATTGATATAGATTATCCTGAAAAAAGGGTGATTAGAGTAAAAACAGCTGCCATAAAGGATGAAGAAGGCAGCCAAAATCTAGGATTGGTAATGGTAATACATGATATAACCGAAATAAAGAATCTAGAGGACATGCGCTCTGAATTCGTGGCAAATGTATCACATGAGCTTAAAACACCTCTTACTTCCATAAAGGGATTTGCGGAAACATTAAGGAATGGAGCCATAAATGATGACTCGGCAAGGGACAAATTCCTGGACATAATAAATATAGAAGCCGATAGATTGTCGAGGTTGATAAATGATATACTCCTGCTTTCAGATATTGAAAACAAACCCAAGGAGATATTGTCGGAGAAGGTTGATGTAAACAAGGTGATTGACCAAGTAAAGGACATAATGTCTGGGGCGGCACTGCTGAAAAATATAAAGTTGGAATTTCATAAATGCGAACCTCCTGCATATGTCATGGGTGAACATGATCTTGTAAAACAACTTTTGATAAATTTAACCGATAACGCAGTCAAATATACGCCCGAGGCCGGGAGGGTGGATGTGTCGGTAATCAGAAAAGATGACAACGTGTCAATTGAGGTGCGTGATAATGGAATAGGAATATCAAAAGAACATATACCAAGGCTTTTTGAAAGGTTCTACAGGGTAGATAAGAGCCGTTCAAGAGCGCTTGGCGGAACAGGTTTGGGGCTTGCCATAGTAAAACATATCGTTGTTTCTATGAACGGTGAAATCAATGTAGAAAGCGAACCGGGGAAAGGTTCCAGGTTTACTGTCAAAGTTTTAGAAGCAAAATAAATCAATATTTTCTTTTTAAAAGCATGAACAATGGACAGGATGCTCAAAAGCAATATCATATTTTAATATAATATTAATTTTAAAAAGTATGCTGCATCATTTTGGATGTAGCTTTTTTTATTGGATTATATTTCCGATCTTAACATAAACTTAACATAGAATTAACATCGGTATAAACAAGCGGATATAGTATTAATTTAATTGAGATTTGTAAATCAAAATGGACATGACATGTTTTTTTGGTTATATTTGATTTAATATATATGAATT
>CALCDS010000407.1 GCA_937900065.1 uncultured Clostridiaceae bacterium
TGAGCAATCCAGGTGAGCGGTGTGAGCACTTTTGCTAAGTTCTTGGCGAAATTGCCGAAGCGAATCCTAGAACTTTTGCTTGTTTGAACGAAGTGAGTTTGCAAAAGTTCTTGATGAACGAGGAAATAGAGCTTTAGAACTTAAAAAGTGCGAACTGGCGAACTGGATGCTCAAAATCAACATTATAACGCATTAGTAAAAAAATTTTTTTGCCTTTTAAATCGAAGTGCTTTTTATCACTATTTATAAGAAGAGAGGAATGAAATAATGAAAAAATTTATTGAAACACTACTAATAATGGTATTGGCAGGTGTGGTTGCTCTAACAGGTTGCGGACAAAAAGGACAGGATGCAGCAATAAAAAATAATGCCTCTTCAGGGCAAAACCAGGCGCAACAGGATGCAGCAACTTATCCCATGACTATAAAGGATGACGCGGGACGTACTGTGGTACTTCAAAAAAAGCCGGAGAAAATTATTGCATTAGGTACACTCATAAATACATTGTATGATGTCGGCGGAAAGTCTATTGCAAGGTGTGACGTAAATGCCGGTGATTTTTTGCCTGAAGGGACTGAAAATCTGCCGACTGTTGGAAAAGTCTACAATATCAATATGGAAAAGTTGGTATCGCTCCAACCGGATCTTGTCATAGCCCAAGTCGGCATTCATGATAAATATATTTCGATGCTGGAGACTAATAAGATTCCGGTAATCGCAGTTCAGATGAAAACTTATGATGATGTTGCTGAAAAATACAAACTGTTTGGAGATTTGTGCGGGACTTCTGAAAAGGCCGATGAACTGGTAAAAAACATGAAACAGAAAACCGATGATGTCGTATCAAAACTTCCGCAATCGCCTAAAAAGGTGGTCATATTGTATGTTACATCACAAGATGTATCTGTAAAGCTTGATAACAGCATTGCAGGAAATGTTGCACAGATTTTAAAATTAAAAAATATAGCGTCCGGAATAAAGCCTGATAAAATGGGAGCCGAAAATGCGCCATTCAGCATGGAAAAAATCGTTGAAAGCGACCCGGATGTGATATTGGTTACCACTATGGTATCGTCAAAAGAACTTGCAGAAGAAAGGATAAAGAAAGATCTTGAAAGCAATCCGGCATGGAGCGGCCTTAGGGCTGTAAAAGAAAACAAGATTGTATATCTTCCGCAGAATCTTTTTCTCTCCAATCCCGGAGCGGAATTTTATGAATCTGTAGAATATATGGCAAAGGCGGTTTATCCGGAGGTTTATGGGGATGCCGGAAAGTAAGACTGAAAAAGTTAACGGCTTTAGGGATAAAGCACGATGGAAAGTTCTTATGTTGTTTGTTTTCGCTTTTTTTGCATGTGCGGGCTTTTTTATAAGCAATTCGATAGGCACTATGGAAATCTCAATTCCAGATATATTGAATGCAATATTTATAAAAAAGGAGGGAGCCATACGCCAGGTGATATGGAATATCAGGCTGCCAAGGACAATAGTTGCAGGCTTGGTGGGAACAAATCTTGCTGTTTCCGGCGCGATACTGCAGGGGGTCATGAGAAATCCTCTTGCAGATCCCCATATCATAGGTATTTCCTCAGGAGCCGGACTTGCGGGAATAATAATACTTATTTTATTTCCACATTTAACATATTTGGTACCGCCGGTTGCCTTTATAGGAGCAATGGGAGCTGCAGTCATGATATACGCTCTTGCATGGAAAGGCGGGATACAGCCCTTGAGGGTCATACTCTCAGGAGTTGCGGTTTCATCCTTTTTAAGCGCATGCATATCGGGCCTTATGGTCTTTTACAGCGACAGGGTCAGCGGAGCATTGATGTTTATGGCAGGAGGCCTGTCGGCGCGAAGCTGGCCACATGTAAAAATGATATTGCCGTATACTATATTTGGCTGTATAGCTTCTTTTATTATGGCGGAAAAATTGAACATACTGGTGCTTGGCGATGATATTGCAAAGGGTTTGGGATTGAATGTTGAGACAGATAGACTGCTTTTGACTGCCCTAGGGGCATTGCTTGCAGCCAGTGCGGTTTGCGTTGTGGGGCTTTTGGGTTTTGTCGGGTTGATTGTGCCTCATATGGTAAGGCTATTGATAGGATCGGATCATAAGTTTCTGCTCCCTGGGTCGGCATTGCTGGGAGCAGGATTGGTAATGTTAAGCGATACGCTGGCAAGGACGCTCTTTAGCCCCCAGGAGATCCCTGTAGGCATCATAACTGCAGCACTGGGAGCTCCTTTCTTCCTATTCCTCTTAAGGAGGGAAAGATGATGTATTTGGTTGAAACTAAAAATATGCATATATCATTTAAGAACAAGAAAATAATAGATGGACTAGATTTAAAATTTTTACAGGGAAAGATCACATCCATAATAGGCCCCAATGGTTCGGGTAAGACAACGATTTTAAGGGCAATATGCAGGAATGTAAAGCTTAAACAGGGGACTATTACTTTAAATGGCAGAGATGTTTTCTCATATAGTGCAAAAGCATTTGCAAGAGAGGTTGCTTTTTTGTCACAGAACCATGAATGCCCTGAAGACATTGCTGTAGAGGAACTGGTTAGGTATGGCAGGTATGCCCACAAATCATTGTGGAAGGGCAATACGAAAGAGGACAATTCTGCTGTCAAGTGGGCTCTTGAAATGACAGGCATGACTGATTTTGCAGACCGGAGCATGGGTACACTTTCAGGCGGAGAAAAGCAAAGGGCATGGATATCAATGGCTCTTGCACAGAAACCCAAGCTTCTTGTACTGGACGAGCCTACGACTTATTTGGATATCTGCTACCAGCTGGAAGTCTTGGAATTGATAAAGCGTCTGAATAGAGACCAGGGGATTACCGTGATCATGGTTTTGCATGATATCAATCAAGCGGCCAGGTTTTCAGATGAGATCGTGATAATTAAAAATGGGAAAGTATTCACGTCAGGCAGTCCATATGATGTGCTCAATACAGGCAATCTGCGCAAGGTATTCGGCGTGGAGACAGATATAAATTATGACAGCAGCGGGGGCAATCCTGTATTTTATCCGAAATGCATTGCATGTTCGTGTTATAGATAAAGTTTTCGTTTATATTTTAAATGTATGGAGGTCAATGATCTTGCAAGGAGGAATCTGTTTGAAATTAGCAGTTGTTACTGTTTCCAATGCAGTGCTTGAGGATATGATTACAGCGTGCGATGAAATCAATAAAGAATGGCCTGAAAGCCTGTGCCTGAAGCTTTTTCTTGCAGGAAGAAGTGATGCTGTAAGAGATTATGAAGATATTGAAAACAGCTTAAGTGAAGCCGATATCATAATACTGGATCTTATGGGTGCATCTCGGGAATTCCAGACTTTTATAATAAGAGTTTGCAGCAAAGTATCCGGTGATATTATAGCAATCGGCGGTGAAAACAACAATATAAGGGACATGGCACGGCTTGGCTCCTTCACCCTTAAGGATATGGGTGCTAAGTCAATGAATTTAGGCGGCATCAAGGGCTTTGATTATATAACGAAAATCATGGATACGGCTGAAAGACTCGGCAGTGCAACTTCGCCTGTTAAACTGTGCGACATGCGAAATTATATCTGCATACGTAAATACTGGAGATGCGCATCGAAAAGCGATATGCAAAACCTTTTGTATCTTTTGCTTCGCGATTATGGAAATATGAAATACATACCAACCCCGGGCAAACCGGCCTCGGCCATTGAAGAAACAGGCATATGCAGGCTTAAAGACAAAAAATATTATGGGAGCATTGAAGAATATGCAGATGAAAATGGATTCGATGAGAACAAGCCTACGGTTGTTATGTTGTATTATGGGCATGATTATCCCAATCGTACTTCAAAATGTGTAGAACAACTTGCAGAGAGGATAGCCGTATTTGCAAATGTGATTCCAATTGCATTTACCACGATATCGGGAAGCGGGATAGGTATCCTCAAAGCCATCTTAAACAGTTCCCCAAAATATAAAGCCGACATCATAATCAATTTTATGTCTTTTCGTTTGGGAGCCGGGCCCATGGGTGGAGATGCCGATGCTGCGGTAGAAGCATTGAAGGAGTTCAATGTGCCTGTGATGCATCCTTTTTTCATGAGCAAGCGTGAAATCGGGCAGTGGCGTGATTCACCCCAAGGCGTTACTCCTTCCGAATTCCTGATATCCATCATGCTTCCAGAACTCGACGGCTGTATCGAAACAATACCTGTAGGGGCTATGGTGAAGAAAGAAAGGGAGCAAAAATATAATGTGGAAATCAGTGAATTGTCTCTGATTCCGGAAAGGGCGGATAAGATAGTTAAAAGAGTTAAAAAGTGGCTTGCACTTCGTTCAAAGCCAAACAAAGACAAAAAAATAGCATTAATATGCTACAATTATCCGCCTGGAGAGGATAATTTGTTCGGAGGAGCGTTTCTTGACACCTTCAAATCCCTTGAGAATTTGCTGGAAATTTTATATAAAGAAGGTTATTCCTTAAAGAGGTTGACCGCAGAGCAGCTTATGGAAAATTTCACTGCCGGAAGGATTGCCAACTGGGGCAAGTGGATGGATATACAAACTTCAAACATGATAAAATACAAAAAAGCAAAGTATCAAAATTTCCTGTCGGGAAAGAAATGGGAAAAAGATATGATAAAACAATGGGGTAAAGTCCCAGGCAATGTCATGACTGAAGGGGAGAACTTTCTCATACCCGGCTTGATAGACGGAAATGTTTTTATCGGTCTTCAACCTTCAAGAGGGATCCATGAAAATATCGAAAAAGTGTATCACGATAAAAACCTTCTACCACATCACCAGTATATAGCTTTTTATAAATGGATAAAGGAAGAGTTCAAAGCAGATATCATTGTACATGTAGGCACCCATGGAACACTGGAGTTTTTGAAGGGAAAGGAATGCGGCATGTCTGGCGACTGCTTTCCGGACATGTTGGTTTTTGACATGCCCCATGCATATCTGTACTATGCAGGCAATCCTGCCGAGGCAATGATTGCAAAGCGCCGCTCCCATGCCGTGATGGTAAGTTATCAGCCTCCGGCATTCATGGAGAGCGGATTATATGGAGAATTATCGCGACTCGAAGATATGATAAATGAGTATCATGAGGCAAAGAGGTCGGATCCTGATAGGTGCCTTGATATAATGGAGAATATAAAGAAAGCTGCGAAATCGGCTAAAATCAATATATACGACTTGCAGCTTCTCGAGAGGGAACTATATAGGATGAAAAGGTCGCTTGTACCAAGAGGCTTGCATGTTTTCGGGAAACCCTATACAAATAAAGAGGCACTGGACTATATGAAATTCGTGCTTCGCTATGATCATGGGAAGATAAAATCTTTAAGAAGACTTGCAGCAGAGGCAAAAGGGCTGGATTATGACATACTGCTTGATAAGAACGATACTGCTTTGCTTTCAAAGTTGGATGGTTTGGCATCAAAAATAGCGGAAGAGTTTATAAACAGCGACAGGTTTTCCCCTGCACATGGTATAAATGATGAACTGAAGAAAGATTT
>CALCDS010000408.1 GCA_937900065.1 uncultured Clostridiaceae bacterium
CAAAAATCAATAGCATGCTTTAATCAATATCATATTTTGCAAGACCGCTCTACTTTTTGTACAAAGCTTTTACATCGTCAGGATAGACCATGCCCATATCCCTGGCCCTTCTTTCAACCTCGGCATTTGATATTTGGGGACGAGGCATAGCTATCATCAATAAACCGCATATTATAAAACCGATTCCCAATCCAAGTATGACTTTCTTATCCAAAAGCGCTGATACTATTTTCTTATTCCAAGCCTTAATAATACCTCCCCCTTCCCCATATCGAGCTTTGATGCAATTTCATCGATCCCCATCCCACTTTTGTGCATGGCTGCAATCTTTTCATTTATATCCAAAGCATCAGCCTCTTTCTCAAAGGCATCAGTCTCATTTTCATCGCGCATGTCTTGAACTTCCATTATGTCTTCCTCATCGGTCTCCCTATGCATTTCTTCTATTTCCGATGATATTTTTTCTATTTTCATGTCCAATTCATCCAGTCTTTTTATTATAACGTCTTGGGACAATATATCTTTAAAATCATTATTTTTTAGCGAAGCGTCAAAATGTTTTTCAAATGTATTTTTCTCATGTTTTAAGCCATTTGCTCCGTAAAATACCAGCAGTATGCCGACAATCAGCACTATGTATGCCATATGATCCTCCATCAAATTTTTAGATTTCAATCAATACTTGAGCTTCTTCAAATTTTCCCTAAGCCTTAATATGGCCCGGCTGTGTATCTGGCACACTCTCGATTCGGAAACTTTGAGCACAGAGCCTATCTCCTTGAGGGTGAGCCTTTCAGAATAATACAGTGACAACACCAGTTTATCCTTGTCATCCAGCATTTCTATAGCTTCCTTGAGTATGCCTTCTGCTTCTTTTTTCTCCAATAGCTTGTCAGGCTTTAAGCTGTTATTGTCCTCTATCGTTGAATACAAAAACAGCTCATCATCATCAGACTGAAAAATCACTTCATCAAGCGATATAATTGACATATAGTTCACATAGTTTTCCATCTTCCTCATCTGTTCAACGGTTATGTCAAGTTCTTTCGCTATTTCTTCATCCTTTGGTTCTCTGGCGAGCTTTGCCTTTAAATCATCTCTTACTTCGTTCAATTTTGAAATTTTGGCCATGGCGGTCCTTGGTATCCAGCTTAACTTCCTGATCTCGTCTATTATTGAACCTTTTATCCTAAGGCTGGCATATGTCTCGAATTTTACGCCCTTTGAGGGGTCAAACCTGTCGACAGCATCAATCAGACCGATAATTCCAAAGCTGACCAAATCCTCAGTATCAACCGGTGAAGATTTGCTGAAAAAAATCCTCCCTGCAATCATCTTTACAAGCGGAAGATACTTTATTATTTTCTCTTCCCTGGTTTCTGATTTCAGCTCATATGAGTTTAGCATTCATTTTCCCCCTTAACAGCATTCAGCCTAATTTCCCAAACAGATATGTCAATCTGTTTAAAAAATCCTTTATGCTTCCGGCTTTTTTTTCAGGTACGGGCATACCGGTAATAGAGGATGCAATGTCATCGATACACTTGCTTGCATAGCATTCAGGATATGACACCTTAAACGGAGTCTGTTCCATTACGGCTTTTTTAACCTTTGCATCATCGGCCACATATCCAAGATAATTGATATCGCTGTTTAAAAAATTCTTGACTGCTTTCTCAAGTCTCTGATATGTCAAATCAGCTTCGTAATGATCTTGGGATCTATTTATCACAATATCTATCTTCTTTTTGGGCATGTATTTAAGTGCTACTTTTATAAGGCTGTACGCATCGGTTATCGATGTTGGCTCAGGAGTGGTTACTATTATCTCTTCATCCGATACCGCCATGAATCCAAGCACATTTTTGGATATTCCGGCTCCGGTATCTATAATCAATATATCGGTATCCTTAAGCTGTCCGAACTTGTCCGAAAGCCTTCTTCTTTGAGAATCGCTGAGGTTTGACAAGCTTTCGATCCCTGATCCTCCCGGTATTATCTTTATTCCCGAGGGGCCGTCTATTGTGATGTCTTCAATGCTTCTATTGTTGAATATGACATCATAAAGGTTCTCCCTTGGTACGACTCCTATTATCACATCCACATTTGCAAGCCCTAAGTCGGCATCGAGCACCACGACATTGTTTCCCATCTGGCTTAACGAAATAGCAAGGTTTACTGAAAAGTTGGTTTTACCCACACCTCCCTTGCCGCTCGCAACCGATATCACTCTTACCCGTCTTCTATGCCTTGCGGTCTTCCTTCTCTTATATTCCTCAATACTTCTTCTCAAACTTTGAGCCTGATCAATCATATTGTGACCTCCCCTAAGATAAGGCCAATCAGCTCCTGCGCATCAGCTTCCTTGATATCATCGGGAACATTCTGTCCCTTTGTTATGTAGGATATAGGAGCCTTTGCATTATAAGCCACATTTAATACAGAACCATATGTAGATGTCTCATCCAGCTTCGTCAATATTATGCTGTTATAGTTTATAGTGCTGAATCCTTCAAGTATATGTAAAAGATCCCGATATTTTGTAGTCATGCTTACTACCAAATATGTAACATCCGGTTTTATCCTATCAAGATAAAGTTTAAGTTCTGAAAGCTGCATTACATTTTTTGTGCTTCTCCCTGTGGTGTCCACAAATATCGTATCGCAATCTTTAAGATTATCCATGGACCTTTTTATATCGCTTACGCTGTTTACAACTTCAAGCGGTATTCCGAGTATATCGGCATATATTTTAAGCTGCTCCACAGCCCCTATCCTGTATGTATCTATTGTGATAAGGCCCACTTTTTCATTCGTGTTCAGCGCATGCATGCCTGCGATCTTTGCAATTGTAGTGGTCTTGCCTACGCCTGTAGGCCCTATGAATGCGTGTACTCTTCCTTTGTGGATTTGGCAAGCTTTCAATTTTTGCTGCATCTGTTCTATGATTGCCGAATCGGGAAGCCTTGTGCTGCTTTTATATTTATCCTTGCTTCTAGCCTCATGGGTTATTGCATCTATGACATCTTCGCTTACATCGCTTTCAAGGAGCAGCCGCTTTAAGCTTGACTTTCTTTCCCTTCTTGCAGGTTTAGGCTTTCCATCAACAAGCTTTTTGAGCATTTCTTTTACTTCGCCTAATTCCTTTTCAACCTCGACTTTTTCATAGGCTTTTTTCGTTTCCAAAACTTTATCCAACAGCAAGGGTTCTTTCTTGGTCATGTCGTCGACGGCCGCGGTGATCTCGATCCTTCTGGGCAGAAAAACCCCGAACAGACCTTTCTGCTTGACATTCCTCCTGCTTATGATCACGGCTTCCTTGCCGAGTTCAGTCTTTATCATGCTTAAAGCATCGCTTACGTTATCTGCCACAAATTTTTTAATTATCATCCAGACTCACCACTCCCACTGAATTGATAGCGACGTTTCTAGGCACCTCATTCATGGATATGACCGGTATTTCAGGGTACACCATCTCCAGCATCCTCCTGAAAGCAGACCTTATTCTAGGAGAACAAAGTATCACAGGCGTATTGTTATAAAATAAATTGCTTTCTTCAATGCGCTTTATGCTGTCGAATATCTTTGCAGTGTTTTCAGGACTCAAAGAAGGAAACGACCCCTGGAACGATTTATGTATATTGTCGCTTATAAGCTGCTCAAGCTTTGGGTGCAGTGTTATCACATTGATTGTATTTTTATCGTCTATATAAGGCTTGCAAATGACTCTGCCCATTGAAGCCCTGACATATTCGGTCAGAAGCTCTATATCCTTGGTATTCCTGGCATTATCGGCCAAGCTTTCAAGTATCGTGAGAAGATCCCTGATAGGCACCCTCTCCCTCAATAGATTTTGAAGTACCTTTTGTACATCTCCAATCGTAAGCAAATCAGGTATAAGCTCTTCAACAACCGCACTATAATTTTCCTTTACAGTATCGAGGAGCATCTTTACCTCCTGCCTGCCCAAAAGCTCATAGCTGTGCTGTTTTATAACTTCCGTAAGATGTGTAATAAGCACTGTCACAGGATCTACTACCGTATATCCCTTCATCTCCGCCTTGTCTTTTTTATCGGGCGTTATCCAGACCGCCTTCAGCCCGAATGTCGGTTCAACAGTGTTTATCCCTTCAATATCGACCGAACCGCCGCTTGGATCCATGGCAAGATAATGATCGCTAAGTATCTCTCCCCTGGCGATATCTACACCCTTTATCTTGATCACATACTCATTTGTGCCAAGCTGGAGGTTGTCCCTTATTCTTATAGGCTGGACCAGTATGCCGAGCTCTACGGCGCACTGCCTTCTTACAGCCGCGATCCTCTCCAGCAAATCGCCTCCGGCTTTGGTATCGGTCAGAGGTATCAAGCCGTAGCCTATGCTTATTTCAAGCATATCCACTTTAAACAGGTTCATTATATTTTCAGGCTCTTTCTTTACGGACTGAGCCTTTGAAGCCCCCTGCCTTTGCTTTGCAAATTTATCTTTCTTATCTTCCTTGGAAAGGCTATATGCAAAATAACCTGTAGATGCACCGAAAATCAGGAAAGGCACTCTCGGGAAACCGGGCATCAATGCAAGAAGAAAGATTATTGCCGATGCAATACCTATTACCTTCGGGAATGCCGTAACCTGGCTGGCAAGCTCTTTTCCAAAGCTCAAATTGCTCGCTGAACGGGTAACGAGTATTCCTGAAGCCGTTGATATCAAAAGTGCCGGAATCTGGTTGACAAGCCCATTTCCTATTGTAAGGAGAGCATACTTTTGGAGAGCGGACATTGCATCCTCGCCCGACATCATACCTACAAGCACGCCTCCTATGATGTTTATGACAACAATTATTATGCTTGCTATGGCATCGCCCTTTACAAATTTGCTGGCACCATCCATTGAACCATAAAAATCAGCTTCACGCTGGAGGTTCTGCCTCTTTACCACGGCTTCTTTTTCAGTGATTATGCCGGCATTCATATCAGCGTCTATGCTCATCTGTTTCCCCGGCATTGCATCAAGCGTGAACCTTGCCGCCACTTCTGCAACCCTTTGGGAGCCATTGGTTATGACAATAAACTGAATGACAAATATGATTATGAACATAATAGCACCGACTATATAATTTCCCTGTATGACGAAACTTCCAAAAGCACTGATTACCTTACCGGCCTCTCCCCTTGTAAGTATTATCCTTGTCGCGGATACGTTGAGTCCCAGCCTTAAAAGCGTAGTGACCAAAAGCAGCGTTGGAAAGACTGAAAGCTGAAGTGCGTCCGTCATAAACAATGTCAGCAAGAGCACTATAAGCGAAAAAGTCAGATTAAAAAGTATCAAAATATCGAGAAAATTAGGCGAAACAGGCACTATGAACATCAATATGATTCCTACTACGCCTAGCGCTACTATGCTGTCCGTATTAAAAAATAATTTTTTTATAAGTCTGGGTCTCTTCTCCAATATCTTCAACCTCTACTTTTCTTATTCAAGCTATAAACTACTGCAAGTATCTCGGCCACAGCCTGATATAATTCAACAGGTATGGCTTCATTTATATCAACTTTCTGATACAGCATCCTTGCCACAGGTTTGTTTTCAATGATTGGGACATTTGACTCCTTGGCAATTTGCTTTATCCTATTTGCAACATTATCAGCACCCTTTGCAACGCAAATCGGTGCACTGTCCTGTCCTCTTTCATACTTAAGTGCTACTGCAAGGTGGGTCGGGTTTGTTATAACCACGGTAGCCTTAGGCACTTCCTGCATCATCCTTCTGGCTGCAACTTGCCTCTGCTTCTGGCGTATTGCCGATTTTATCTGCGGGTCCCCTTCCATTTGCTTGTACTCTTCTTTTACTTCCTGCTTGGTCATCATCAATTCTTTGTTATAGGCTCTTCTCTGGTATATCAGGTCTGCTATGCCTATCACGGCAACGACTATCGATACCTTCAAAAGCTCGTTTTTGATCAGGTCGCCCCATACTGCCGCCAAAGAGGGTATGCTCATATCGGAAACCTGAAGTATCCTGTATATCTGTGTCTTTATAAAGCTGTATGCAACATAACCCACTATCAATATATTGGCTATCGATTTTAAAAGTTCGATTGCCGTCCTGCCTGAAAACATCCTCTTAAAGCCTTGAATAGGATTTATTCTGCTAAGTTTGGCTTTAAAAGGCTCGGTGGTATGTATGAAACCGGTTTGCACCACATTGGCTGCGATTCCTAAAACCATGACCCCGACCATAAACGGAAGAGTTATCTTCAAAAATTCAAGCACTATATATAAAAACAAATTTGCGATGTTTCCCTGGCTGGCAGCAAAGCCTTCTATGCTGTTGAAGCTTTTTATAAGAAGCTTTTCTAAATTATCCAGCAGATATTTTCCAAAGGATGTCATCATTATCGTTATGCCGATCAATGTAACTGCGGATACAAACTCCCTGCTCTTTGGGACCTGCCCTTTTTTTCTGGCTTCTTCCTTTTTTCTAAATGTCGGCTCCTCGGTCCTATCTTCCGAAGCAAAAAGTATGACCAGAGGAAAAAGCCTCAAAAAATTGTTTATATCCTGAGGAATACCTTCCATCGCTTTTATATAAATATGTAAAAGCCCTGGAAGAATCAGCGAAAATACAGCAAGGCCGACCGTCAACTTTAAAGGGAGGCTCAGCATCAATATGTTCAGCTGAGGCACCGTCCTTGAAATAAGGCCAAGCGTGAAGTCTGTTATGAAAATGACTATCATTACAGGAGCTGCAAGCTTGACTGAAAGCACCAGCATATTTCCAAAAACCTGGAGCACATACGTGCTGACCGACTCGGGAATATTTAGCCCAAAAATTGGAACTATATCAAAACTTCTTATCAAGGATTCAATTAGCACATGATGCCCGTTTATAAGGAAAAACACCAACAACCCTATAAGGTTTGTCAGATTTCCAAGTATGGTCACATTGGAATTTGAAGTCGCATCATACAAGCTTGCCATTGAAAAACCTACCTGCAGATCCATAAACTGGCCCGACATCTTTATTGCCTGGAATACAAGCGTAGTCATAAAGCCGAGTGCCAGCCCGAACATACACTCTCCGGCAGCATCAAATACAAGCTCCCATATTGATGACGGAAGAGCAGCCGGATTATAGACCACAAAGCCCGATATCATGAGCGAAAGCACCAGTCCAAGCGATATCTTGACTATGTTGGTCAATCCTTTTACCATGAATAAAGGCGATACTCCCAGAAAACTTATTATCCTTACAAATACGAGGCAAAAAATAATCACGTCATTGTACTGCATATTCCCCACCAATTACCTTATCAGATTGGGTATCATGTTGAACATTCTTTCTGCAAATCCGACAAATATATGGAGCATCCAAGGGCCAAATATGATTATAGAGGCAAAGACCGCAATTATCTTTGGTACAAAAGTCAATGTCTGCTCCTGTATCTGCGTGCTTGCCTGGAAAATGCTTATTATAAGGCCCACTGCCATTGAGATCAAAAGTACGGGTGCTGCAGCCAATATCACGCTTGTTATGCCGTCTTTTATAACATCGATTACTAAATTTTCCGTCATATTCCCACCCCTTATACAAAGCTTTCAATCAGTGATTTAACCAAAAGATGCCATCCATCCACCATTACAAACAGCAAAAGCTTGAATGGAAGTGAAATGACTACCGGAGGCAGCATAAACATGCCCATGGACATCAATATGCTTGCAACGACCATATCTATTACTATGAACGGTATGTATATCAAGAATCCCATTTCAAATGCCGTTTTAAGCTCGCTTATCACAAAAGCAGGTATAAGCACGCTGAACGGAGTATCTTCCGGAGTTTGTATTTCTCCGGTCTTTGAAGCCTTTACAAAGAGCGCAAGGTCTTTTTGATAGGTCTGCTTCAGCATGAATTGCTTTATAGGTTTCGAGCCTATTTCTATAGCTTCCTCCTGCGTGATTTTTTCATTCAGGTACGGCTGGATAGCTTGAGTGTTTACCTGATTATATACAGGCCTCATGATAAAGAAAGTCAAAAACAATGCAAGCCCTATAAGCACCTGGTTTGGGGGAGTCTGCTGTGTGGAAAGAGCATTCCTTACAAACGACAGCACCACTATTATCCTGGTAAATGAAGTCATGAGCACGAGTATGGAAGGTACGAGTGCCAGGACCGTTATCACGATCAAAAGCTTGATGCTGTCCACATACTCCTTCGGACTCTGTGCACCGTCTATGCTTAGGTTTACCTTAGGTACGGGCGGCACGGAGACAGGAGCCGCATATGCTTTATATGTTAAACTGACGAATACTGCAAATAATATTATGAATAATGCTGCTTTCCTCTTCATAGCTTATCCTTTCTTTTTATAAACGAGTCTAAATTTTTGATCGCATTCAGCATAAAGCCGGATTTATCCTGCTTTATATTCTCCAGAACCTCTGCGGGCAGTTCCATCAAAACTTCGAATTTTTCTTCAGAAACTCCTATCACATAAGGTTTACCATTGATCGATACCACATATAAACATGTCTTATTTGAAAGAGGAACCCTCTCGATAAGACGGATAATCCTTCCATTACCCATCTTTATGAGATGGCTCCCCCCTATTTTTAAGCTTATATATGCAAGAAGCAGTACAAAAGGTAAAAAGACTATTATTTTTATGATATTTGCTGCAAATTGCTCGTCCATGATTCATGCATCCCTTACTGTACTAAAATTTCATCAAAATACACATTTGTCAGCTTCCCTGTATCCAATATAGCGTTTATCTTATCTTTCATCTCAGCCTTTACAGCCTCAGTTTTTTTGGCAGTATCCACATCGGCAAGTTTTTTAGTCCTTAAAACGCTGTTTATCACATCATTTATAGGAGATGCTTTTTCAGCGATCTCAGCATCAAGTTTTTTTTCATTGTATCCCACAGATATTTTTACTTTTATATACCGCCTGTAATCAGGCTCATTGAGGTTTACCGTGTATTCGCCGAGCGAATATATCTTTTCTACAGGTGCACTTTTTTGAGATTGGATGTTTGTTAAAAATCCGGATTTAAACACTATGAACCCCAGAAAACCTGCTATCACCACAAGTAAAATAATTATTAAAGCCTTTAATCCACGCCCCATAATACCTCCCCATTCATTTCCGTTCAACCGCCGGAGTTTCTTTTGCTGTTATTATAAGTATATTAACCCTTCTGTTCTGCGCTCTGCCTTCCGGAGCATCATTCGATGCTATAGGGTCGTATTCTCCATATCCTGCGATTGAAAATCTTCTTGGGTCCATGCCCCTGTTTTCAATAAAATACTTTAACACACTGAGCGATCTCGCAGTGGAAAGCTCCCAATTTGATGAATACTGATCTGTATGTATAGGTACATTGTCGGTATGCCCTTCTATAACGATTTGGTTAGGCATGTTCCGAATAAGCTCCGAAATTTTCATGAGTGCAGCCATTCCCTGCTGCTTTATCTCTGCCCTGCCGGTATCAAACAATATCTTTTCATTGAACTCTATGTATACTCCCCTGCTTCCCTCTTTTATCGTTACATATTGTTTAAGAGAATTCGTCTCTATAAATTTCGAAACGGTCTGATATACATCATTCTCACTCTGGCCACCGCTCGAGCTAGAGCCTAATATAGGCGCATTCCCGGAATCATAGTTATATTGCAAAATCGAGGGATTTCCTCCGCCAAATGCACTGCGTATTGAAGCGGCCATTGAATTGAACTTTTTTAAATCAACCAGTGCAAACGAATACAACAGTACAAAGAATGTCAGCACCAAAGTCATCATATCAGAATACGTAGTCAGCCAACCCTGGCTTATCTCTTTCTTTTCCGGCTTTTTTCTACTCATTTTCAAGCACCGCACTTCTATCGGACTCAGAGCTTACCAGTTTGAGCCTTTCTTCAGGCGGAAGGTATGTCTTAAGCTTATCCTCTATAACTCTTGGATTTACTCCGGCCTGTATTGAAATTATGCCTTCAAGCATCATTTCCATGATTTCCGACTCTTCATCTGTTTTGCATTCAAGCTTGTCTGCCAGCGGACCAAACAGGAAATTTGCAAGCACGGAACCATAAAATGATGTGATGATGGCTTTTGCCATACCAGGGCCTAAAGTGCTTGGATCGTTTATACTTGCAAGCATCTGCGTAAGTCCTATTAAAGTACCCAGCATGCCGTAGGCAGGGCCATACCCTGCCCACGATTTCAGAAGGTTTATGCCGCTTGAATGCCTTCGCTCCATAGAGGAAATCTCCATCTCAAGCACTTCCCTTATGGTTTCAGGTTCCATTCCGTCAACGACCATCTGTATGCCGTGTTTAAAAAAGCTGTCATTTATGGTTTCTACCTCATCTTCAAGGGATAACAAGCCTTCTTTTCTTGCCTTCTTTGAAAGGTCAACAAACTTCTCTATTATATCGGCTTGTGACATTTCCTTGTCAAAGAAAGCATTCTTAAGTATCGAAGGCAATTTCTTGATGACCTTCATTGGATAGCATATCAATATCGTAAAGAATGACCCTCCGAGCGTTATGAAAACAGACGGCAGATCCCAAAACAGTATAAGCTGCTTTGGCTTTATGGTAGAACCATCCAATAACATACCTATAATTATGCATGCAGCACCCAAAGTAAGCCCGAGGGTTGTTGCCATATCGCGTTTCTTCATTTTCTCACTACCTCCGGTAATCCCGCCGCGCACTGTCTCTTAAAATAAACGATTTTCTTTATTATAATATCCGGAGACTCTTTGACAATATATTTCTTATCGTTTGTTGTTGAAATCACAGTGTCGGGCGTGATTTCTATCTTTTCTATCAGGTCGCTGTTCAATAAAAACTCTTTATTGTTCAAGCCTGTGAGTTTTATCATATATCATACCCCACTATCTCTTAAGGTTTAAAAGCTCCTGAAGCATATCGTCAGATGTAGTTATGGACCTTGAGTTCGCCTGGTAAGCCCTGCTCGTTATTATCATATCTGTAAATTCATTTGCCAAATCCACATTGGACAACTCAATCGAGGACTGAAGCACGTCTCCTCTGCCTTCGACACTTGCTCCTCCTACGTTTGGAGTGCCTGAGTTTGCCGAAATGGTATATTTATTTCCGCCTGCCTCCAGGAGCCCTGCCGGATTTGCAAACTTTGCAAGAGCTATTTCGCCGAGCAGAACTACTGAACCGCTCTCATATATTCCCTTTATAGCTCCATTTGCTTCAATTGAAAAATTGCTGATCTTGTCCGTGCCGGTCGGATCTTCAGGATTGATTTCAGGGATGCTGAGGCTTGCCAATTCAGAGTAGTCCCTCGTAACGTCGACCGGAGTTGCACCCAGATACTCGAACAGGTTATCACCATCGCTTATTTTAAGCTCTCCTGTGCCTGCATTTGCCGTTATGTTCAGGCTCCCGTTAGTCAAATCCGCAGTAACTCCGAGCTCTTTATTGCCGTTGATTCTATCGAGAACATCATTTACCGTAGTAACTCCATAATAGTCATATGTCACTATAGGAGGGTCACTCGTATCTTCGCTTCTTGCATCGGTACCTTCCCCAGTATGGAACTTTAGTACTACACCGTTTATTGTTACGTTGGTATCAGCAGTGATTGTGGAGTTCAACTTCACATCATCAAAAGTTGCTGCAGTATCAATGCCATTTTCAACACCTTCCACAGCCGTTGTAGGAGTGCTTGAACTTTTTATAGGAGCATAGCCCATAAGCTTATATCCATCCGAGGTCACGATGCTGAAATCAGGGTCAGGGCTGAATGCACCGTCCCTTGTATAAAACAGCTTTGTACCGTCGCTTATTATGAAATATCCGTCTCCGTCGATTGCGGCATCATAAGGCCTGCCCGTTGGTTGAGGGATGCCCTGGTTTGTCATAGTATCTATGCCAGCCACCTGTACGCCGAGCCCTACCTGCCTTGGGTTTATTCCTCCTCTTCCCTGTGCTGTCGGAGCGGAAGCATCTCCCACGGTCTGGCTCAATATATCCTGAAAACGCGCCCTTCCCGACTTAAAAGCCGTAGTGCTGACATTGGCAATATTGTTTGCTATAACATCCAATTTTGTCTGGTTGCTCTTCATACCGCTTACACCTGAATAAAGTGATCTTAACATTATATAACCTCCTTAATAATCCTTTAGGAAACATTTTTTATTTTTTACGCCCCCCCGCTTCTCTCATTCTGCGGGTAAATGGCTTCCTCATGGAGGTCCAGCCATTACGATATTATCACCGCACTGTCTATATTGGTGAATATATTATCCTTTGCATTTTGACCGTCAACTGCGGTTATTATGGTCTTGTTCCTGATGCTCGCTATAAAAGCCACATCCTTATACAAAAGCAACGATTCCCTCGCTCCCTTTGAATCGGCCTTATCTATCGCATCAGTGAGCTTTTTTAAATCCTTGCCGTCAAGCTCTATATTCCTGGTTTTGATCCTTTCCATTGCATGCTTGGAAATCTTGACCTGGTTTTCCTTTTCAAGTTCAGTCTCAAATACTTTATTAAAATTTTCCTTCTCAACTGGGCTTGTACTTTTTTTCTCCTGCAGAGCCTCCACAGGTACTATTTTGCCGTTGATTATCCGAAACGACATGCTATTCACTCTCCCCGGGAGATAGTTCAACAACATCATCGATTGCATATTTGTCGTCATCCACAACTACATAAACATTGCCGTTGGTTAAATTGACCGAAGAAACCTGTCCGGTCTTATATGTACCGTCATTCAATGCTATTTTAGCGGTTTTCCCTATCATCAGACTTCCCTGCTCGAACTTCTGGCTTAAAAACATATTCTCTACGGATTTGCTCAAGTTTTCCATCTGTTCAAGTGAAGTAAACTGCAGCATCTGCTGTAAATACTGGGTACTGTCGCCTGCATTCAATGGATCCTGATTTTGAAGCTCGGCCGCCAGGATCTTTAAGAAACCTCCCATTTCGATTGTTGACTTGCCGCTGTCGTTTGATATCACATCTCCTGCAATCGGACTGCTGTAAATTCCTATATCGCTCATATTGCACACCTCCTATACAAGCAAATTCAATCCCACGCTGCTATTTGCAGCCTGTTTAGGGATTTGGTCCACACCTATTTTACCGCCCTTTAAAAATGTGAGCTTTCTGCCAGGCACATAAGCATTCCCCGAGTAGTTTTTATTATTCAAAAAATTTTCCTGGTTCCCGCCCACGGAAACATTAAAGCTGGATACTTCAACATTTTGATTCTTGAGGTTCTCCCTTATCTTGGGAATGTTCGACTCTATCAAATCTTTTACATAGCTGTTGTCCACTGTTATCCTGGCTGCCATATTGCCTTTATCCATTACAAGTTTTATAGCAACTTCCCCAAGCTCATCAGGCTTCAAATTAAGCCGAAGTTCCGAAAAATCATCTTTGCTGATAACTTTTATCCTGTCATATATCTGCTCAAGTATCGAATCCCTGCTGTATTGGACTGCACTGTCCAGATTCGCTTCAACATTCTTGAACCTGTCGCTTTGCATCTTTATATTATTTATGGAATTTGCAAACAAGTTCTGCCCCTGCAAATCTCCGTCCTTTTCAAAGCCTGTATCCTCAAGCACAACTTTTTTTAAACCGCCTGAAGTGTTAAGCTGCTTTATTGCCTTTTCAGATGCCCCATCATCTTTAAGCTCTGCCTCTTTATCTGCCAATCCTTTGATTTTATCCATGGAAGTCAGCATTTCGATTATCCTAGTTTCTAATGAGCCGTGCTGTCCATTTTCTTTATAACCCTGAGCGCTTGCCAAACTAGTGTTTTTTACATCATCTTTTGCAGCATAAGCATTGCTGTTTTCATCATCAACATTGGATGATTTTTGTCCCTTATAAGATGAAATCTCATCTGTCTTGCCTAATAGCATACTGTTTATCTTTTGTGCAGCCTCTTTAAAATCAGCTGCAGCTACTCCAGATGAGTTCTCCTTAGCAGAACTGGCAGCATCTTCCTTAGCAGTCTGGACTTTATTGAAAGTATCTTCGCTGCCTGAAGCCTTGATATCAGGATTTGCCACTGCATCCGCTGCATCTGATCCTTTGCCTATATCCACTGATGCACCCGCCTCTTTTATGACGTCAACATTGGCAGTATATACAGCATCGGTTTTGGCAGCGGATATATTTTTGCCGCTATTTTCCATATTCTCTTTCAGCATGGCTTCGATACCATATGCCATATTTGCTTTAGCATCAGATATGTTTTCACCGCCGGCTTTTGTATTTTCACCGGATGCCTTCCCTGTCAGCAAAGCATTCAGCATGTTTATGGTATCAATATCCAAAGGGCTGCCTTTATTGTCAAGGTTTAGATATATGTTTTGTAAAAAGTCGTTTACATCCAAGCCATTTTCAATAATCTGCTGAAGCTCTTTTCCAAAAGCAGATGGCTTGCTTTGAGCTGCAGTTCCTATGGTGCCGGCACTTTTACTCATATCCATAAACTCTATTATGTTTCGGATATTGGAAAGCCGGCCTGCATTTGCGAAAAGATCCTGCATATCCCCTCCTGATTCTATATTGCCCGGGGAATCCACTGTTTGAGCCAGAAGTGCATTCAGCAATGCCTCAAATCCTGAAATATTAAAATCCGGGCATACCTTGGTTTTGGACTTTTTGTCCGCACTCTGTAATGTTAAATTGTCTATAGCGTTTATCAACATCTCACCTCCTTTCATTTTGCATCAACTTTCTTACATAACCTCCAAGCGCAAATTCATCATTCTGTTTCTGTTCCAACCTTTCAAAAGATATGTTGAATTCTCTGAAAGCATTTTCTTTAAGCTTATCGAGTACCTTTCTGTCTTTTCGGCTCTCTTCAAATTGCGCTTTTTTTGATTCCATTTCATCTTCCCTTGTTTTTACTATATCAAATTGCACTTGTATCTTAGCTTCAAGCGATGAAATATAATTATACATAATAAGGTATTCTGATACGCTCGAATAATTTGCCCTGGGCTTTAAGATATAGCCTTCAAGTTCATCTTTCAATTCTCCAAGCTTTTGCATTTCCTTCAAGTAAGCATTCTTGGACTTTACAAAGGAAATTTTTTTTTCATCTTCAACTCTTTCTCTGTTATCCAAAACCTTTTGGAGCCTGAATGTAAATCCTTTCATGATTCAACCCTTCTATGATAATACGGACTTCATTTCCTTCATTATATTGTCATACGGTATGTGTTCATCCCTGCCCTGTTTTAAAAATGCATTGAGCTTATCTATATATTTAATGGCCTTGTCTATCTTTGAATTGCTCCCTTTTACATATGCCCCTATGCTTATCAAATCCTCTGAATTTTTGTATGTGGATAATACGCTCCTCAACTCGCCTGCAAGATCCCTGTGCTCTTCAGGCACTATCTCGGCCATGAGCCTGCTTATGCTGTTTAATATGTCTATCGCGGGATAATGGTTTTGGGATGCCAGATCCCTTGAAAGTATTATATGGCCGTCAAGTATTCCTCTTACGGCATCCGATATAGGCTCATTGAAATCGTCTCCGTCAACGAGCACGGTATAAAAGGCTGTTATTGAACCCCTCTCCGACATTCCCGACCTTTCCATCAGGCCTGGAAGAAGTGCAAACACAGACGGCGTATAACCCTTTGTTGCCGGAGGCTCCCCGGTTGCAAGACCTACTTCCCTCTGAGCCATGGCAAATCTGGTTACGGAATCCATCATGAGCATTACTTTTTTGCCTTTGTCCCTGAAATATTCCGCAACAGCTGTAGCCGTATATGCACCCTTCAGCCTCACAAGTGCGGGCTGATCAGATGTAGCGCACACAACGACCGATTTCTTCATGCCGCCCTCGCCAAGGTCTTTCTCTATAAAATCCTTTACCTCACGGCCCCTCTCTCCAACAAGTCCTATGACATTGACATCTGCGCCGCTGTGCCTTGCGATCATTCCAAGAAGCGTACTCTTGCCGACTCCGCTCCCTGCAAATATTCCGACCCTTTGGCCTTCGCCGCAGGTCAAAAAACCATCGATTGCCTTCACCCCTGTGGGCATTATCTTGTTTATCCTCGGCCTTTTTAAGGGATTTGGAGGCATATTGCTCACCGGGACCTCTATGAAATCTTCTATGGGATCACCTGATATAGGGTTTCCGAGCCCGTCCAATACCCTTCCTAGAAGCTCGTCTCCTACTCTCACCCTTAGAGTCTTTCCAGTAGGTTTTACCCTGCATCCCGGGCTTATGCCCTTTATCTGTCCAAGAGGCATAAGCAATATCTTTTCATCTTTAAAACCTACAACTTCCGATAACACGGGAGAATCCATTCCATTGGGATAAATCAGGCAAACCTCGCCATAAAAAGGCTTCAGTCCGTCGACTTCAATGGTAAGGCCTATCAGATCGCTTACCCTGCCTTCAACACTTATTACATTGGTTTCATTTACAATCCTCTTTAAATGTGCAAAATCGATTTCATACATATCTATCATTCCATCAAAACTTGTTTTATTTTTTCAAGTTGAGAATCGATTGAGGCATCTACAGTGCTTAAACCTGTATTTATGGTACATCCGCCCCTCTTTATAGCATTATCTTTTATGATGTCTATCGATGTATTTTCTCCAGCAGACTTTACCAGTTCATCCATTTTAGAGTCCAGTATCGCATAATCCATTGGGTTGACCCTTATTATAACCTGCCCTTTTACCACTGCTCTATTTATAGAATCGTTTACCATCTTCAATATTACGGAATCATTTGTATCAGCCTGATACCCTATAATCTTCTCAGCTATGGAAATTGCAAGCTCTACTATTTCGCTCTTTTGCTTTTCTATATACTGCCTGGATGCCCTGTGAGCTTCTATTAAAACATTTTCCGCATCTTTCCTTGTAGCCTCGGTTTTTTTGAAGCCCTCTTCAATTCCTTTTTTAAGCCCGTCATTATATCCCTTTTTAGATGCCATATCATATGCTTCGCGCTTTATGCTTTCGGCTTTTTTTGAAGCCGAATCGATCATCATCTTGCTTTTTGCTTCGGCTTCACTTATGATATCCTTTGCTTCCCGAGCATAATCTTTATTGGTCTGTTCTTTTTTAGCAGGACACGCGGGTTTAATATGGATCACTGGAGCTTTTATAGTGTATACCGAGTTAGCATCCACATTGCTGCTCTTGATCACCTTATACGATAATTGCATCTTCTCCACCTCTTGCAATGATTATCTCTCCGGCATCGTCAAGCCGCCTTATGATGTTGACTATATTCTGCTGCGCCTTCTCAACATCTACAATCCTTACAGGGCCTAAGTATTCTATATCCTCTTTCAATGCAGCACTTGCCCTCTTTGACATGTTCCTATATATAGCATCCGCAACTTCCTCTGATGAACCTTTGAGAGCATATGCAAAATCTTTGCTGTCGACTTCTCTTATAATCCTCTGAATTGAAATATTGTCCAGATTGACTATATCTTCAAATACAAACAAGTTGGAGCGTATTTCTTCCGCAAGTTCAGGCTCATCTTTTTCAAGCTGTTCGATTATATTCTTCTCAGTACCCCTGTCGGATTGATTGAGTATCTGCACAAGTGAACTTATTCCACCTATTTCTGCAAGATCCGGCCTTACGACTGCAGACAGTTTTTTCTCAAGCACACCTTCAACTTCATGTATGACTGTCGGAGATGTATTTTTCATATTGGCTACCCTCTTGGCAACATCGCTCTGCATTCCCTCGGGAAGTCCCGAAAGTATTTGTGCGGCTTTGTCAGGCTGCAAATAGCACAATATGAGTGCAATCGTTTGGGGATGTTCATTCATTATGATGCTTAAAAGCTGCTGGGAATCAGCTTTTCTTGCCGCGCTAAAAGGTCTGAACTGCTGGGTTATCTCGCCCACCTGATCCATTATTTCCAAAGCTTTTGGAACTCCCAGAGCCTTGCTTAAAAGAGTTTTTGCATACTCAAAACCGCCTTCAAGTATATATTCTTTGGCTTTATTGATATTTATAAATTCTTCAATCACTTTATCTTTTACTTCAGGATCAATCTTTACAGTGTTTGCAATCTCAAATGTTATCTTTTTTATATCCTTTTCCGGCAGCCTTTTTAGAATGTTTGATGAAACTTCAGAACCTAGCGTTATAAATAATATTGCAGCTTTTTGTGCCCCGGTGAGTTTCTCAACTTTCGCCAAGCCAATCACCTCTCATCTTCAGTTAGCCAAGATTTTATTATATCAACAACCTGATCGGGTTTCTTATCTGCATATTTTTTAAGTTCTTCCACAATATCGGGCTTGTTATCTTCCTGCTCGAAAATAACAGGAGCATTAGCAGGTGCATTATTTATTATTTCATTAGCCGGCGCTTGCTCTTCAGCTGTATTTAATTCCTCTTCGACTTCGTTTTTAGATCTTATCTTTCGAATCAGGAGTATGGCGAGCACAATTGCCACCAAACCTGCAAGAGGATATCCTATGTATTCAGCCAGTTTCTTCTTCCTCTCCTCTGCTTTCTGCTGTTCCTCCATTGATTTCAAATCTTCTTCTACCTTTCTCTTTAATGTAGTATCAAAAGGTATGCCTTCAACACTTATCATATCTTTACGGTTTTCATCATTTACGTAACCTGTTGCAGCCATAACGATATTTTCAACCGATTGTTTTTGCTCATCTGAAAGAGTGCCGTCGACTACGACCGAAGTTGATAATTTGTTCACTTTTCCTGGAGCGCTTATGGCCTTATCTTCTGTCTGGCCTACAGCGTATTCTGTTGTCGTCTCTTCATGGTTGCTGCTTGAATTGCCTCCGCCGGCACCTATGACAGCGCCTGTCTGGTTATCGATAGGGCTTCCGGAACTCTGCGTTCCCGCATTGGTTGAATTCTCTTTTATCGTGTTCTGGCTTTTTACTATTGCATCTTTATCATAATGTATCGACGTGGTCTGCTTGGAATCAAAATCCAAATCCGCATTTACGGTAACCTTTACCTTGTCAGGACCAAAAACAGGTTCCAGCATACCCTTTATGTCGGATGCGAGTTCGGTTTCAAACTGTCCTCTGACATCTTCACGGTTCTCCAATGATGGAGTCGATGACGAGTCCTCATTCAGATTTTGGCTAAGATATGTAAAATTACTGTCAACAACTACAACATTCTCTTTCGGCAAATTTTTAACGCTTGCAGAAACAAGTGCTATGATTGCCTTCACCTGATCCTTGGACAGCTTCTTGCCTGTTTTCAATTTCAATGTGACTGAAGCACTTGCAGGCTGCTCATCCCTTACAAAAACACTTTCTTCAGGCATTACAAGGTGGACTATGGCCTGTTCAACTTCATCATATGCTTTTATGGTCCTTGCAAGTTCAGTCTCCAGCGCTCTTTGATATTGTATCTTCATCTCGGTATCTGTCATTCCGAACTTATTCTGGTCAAAAAGTTCAAAACCCTTACCATCGGATGGCAGAAAGCCTGAACCTGCAATGCTCATCCTAATATCATCAACTTTATCGGCTGGTACCAACAAAGTATTTCCCTTGATTTTATAACTGACTTTATCCGTCTTTAGTTTTTCAACAACCTTTGCCATATCTTCATCGGACATGTCCATAAGCAAGGGTTCATATTGGGTTTTGTTCATTGATATGCCAAGATATAAGAGCCCAACCGTCATCCCTGCTGCAAATACAATAATACCGATTCTTCTGCCTTTGCTTAGTGCTTTCCATTTTTGGCTTATGTTGTTTAATAGATTTTTCAATCCACCCATGTTTTAAAAATGCCCCTTTATATCTGCATTCTATTGATTTCTTGATAGGATTCCACAAGCTTATTCCTGACTTCCATGATGAGCTGCATCTGCAATTTAGCTTCGGCTGCCGCAACCAGAGCATTATGTATATCCGTGGATTCACCAGTAATCAGCTTAGTTGTTTCATAATCCGCCTTAATCTGGGATTCATTTGCAGAATCCAAGGCATCTTTAAGATATTGCTCAAATGATGACCCGGTATCATTCTTAACCTGGTTTTGAATTTCAAAATCAACTGCATTGTCTATCCTACTTATTGACACTTATATTACCTCCCAATTTCAAGAGCTTTAGAAGCCATGCTTTTTTCAGCTTGAATTGCAGATACATTTGCTTCATAAGCCCGCGTCGATGAAATCATATCCACTATCTCGTTCAATACGTTCACATTAGGCGTCTGTACATACCCATCGGCTCCTGCATCAGGGTTTGACGGATCATACACTCTCCCAAAAGGAGTCGTCGCGTCTTCAACTATTGCTACAGGCCTTATGCCGTTTCCATTGAATGAAACACCGCCGCTGTATCTGTTCATTTCCCTGTCAAGATCTTCCTGAAATATAGCTACTTTCCTCCTGTAAGGACCGCCTTGGGGTGTTCTGGTAGTGTTTACATTTGAAATATTGCTTGCAATTGTGTCCATCCTCAGCCTCTCTGCAGAAAGTCCGTTAGCGCTTATCTGCATAGCTTTAAACAACTGCATAATTACTCTCTCCCTTCGGTAACAACGCACTTCATTATGCCCATCTTATAATTTATCTGCGAAACAAGTGCGCTGTAGAGCAAATCATTTGCCGCCTGGTTCGACATCTCAAAATCAATATCAACATTGTTTCCATCTGTCCTCATGCTTGTACTATCATCCCTTATAACCTTAGGTTCGACATTTTGCACATCATGAGTATTTGCATTAAGTTTGTCCCTTAGCACATCTTCAAAAACAACCTCATACCTTTTGTATCCTTTAGTATTTATATTGGCAAGATTCTGGGCTATAACCTTCTGCCTCAAAGATGCCGCATCAAGCGACTTTTTAATAAGACTGTAGGTCAAATCACCATTCATAAATATCACCTCGACAAACTCAAGATTTAATTATTATTCTACAATAAATTGGGATATTCCTCCTGTATTTTATAAATAATAAATAAATATATATTTTTATGTCGTTTTAACTATTATATCATTTATTTCTATTATATCCCATGATATATATAAAATAATAGGGCCTTTAGTCACATTTTGACTTAATATAGACTTAATATAATATAAAATGCAAAAACACAGTGCTGAAAATTTCAGTACTGTGTTTTTGAAAAATCGTGTATATATATACTTTTTCTTTGAATATAAATCTTATACCATAGTCATTGCTTTTTGCCAGGTATCCTTAAACCCTGAAAGCATATCTATTATCTCATCTATAATAGCTTTGTCCTTTTTAATATTGGCCTGAGTCAACCTGTATTTCATATAATCATACAGGGAATACAAATCCTTGGAAATATCATATTCCATATTCAAGGTTGCCATAAGCTCGCTTATTATGTTCTGAGCCTTTATAAGGTACTTGTTGGCATCTTCGATATTTTTCTCATCAATAGCAACTTTAGCAAACCTAAGAAACTTTATCGCACCCTCGTAAAGCATTATGAGAAGTTTTCCCTTTGAAGCTGTCAGCACTTCGTTTTGCTGATAAACCTGATAAGCGTTTGCTGCTTTGTTATACATGCATCCATCCACCTTACTTTCTTAAATCAATAAAGATCCCTGCCATCTGGTCCATATTACTTAGCAGACCATCCACTTCATCTTCTATAAAAGTCTTTATAGCATTTCCATCCTTATCATAAGCAGTCACTGCACCATCATCATCGATGGCAAATATCACATCTATGCCTTTGGATTTTAAATACGAATTCAATTTGGCAAGTTTGCTCTTTATGCTTTTTTGAAAAGACTGTCCTTTTTTTTCTTTTTTATCCTTTGCAACTCTTATCTTATCGGAAGTATGGACAACACCATCTACAGTCTGCTGCTGCACATTGCTTATTATAACGGGATCGATTTTATTCAATATTATAGGGTCAGCCATGATGATTACCTTCTCTCATCAACAAATATCCCTGCAATCTCCCACAGCTTGGCAACCATATCAAGTATCTTCTCAGGCGGTATTTCCCTTAACACATCGCCTGTCTCATCATCAATTATCTTGACCATAATGTCTTTTGTAACTTTATGGACTTGAAATTTTAGATGAGTATTATTTTTAAACAGCACTTTATTTGAAAAATCCACTGCTGATTTTAAATCTTTAATATCTGTAGAACCATCTTTTCCATCTACATTGATATTATTTTTAGATGTTTTGCTATTTGTTTTTATAGTATTGTCAACCTTTACTGCAGTAGTTTTTAAACCTACATTAGCAATATCCAAGACAATCACCTCAATATTTAATTTCACTATAATTATCGGTAAAAAAATGTTAATCTTTACAGTATGTATATGGAAACATAAAAATAAATCCAGGATAAGGTTAAATATCCTGGATTTCAGTCTTGCAAGAGCCATTTTTCAAAGGATTAATATCATTTTTATTATTATCAGCTAGATTATTAAGAAGTCCATAAATTTTTCGCACTTCTATATCTAGTGAGTACTTATTTTCAATATACCGCCGATATTCATTTGAGTTATAGTCCTCCGAAGTTATCATGTCTACTGCTTCATCTACAGAATTAAAAATATACTTTTTATTATAATGATCTTTAATTCCTTCACAATTATGGAGTATAGGTTTAACTCCGCTGCACATAGCTTCAGCAGCTGCAAAACATAAACCTTCGTCTATACTTGATATAACTATATAATTGATCTTTTTAAACCACTTTATTTTTTGATCTTGATCCTGCCAACCATCAAATTGAACACTATTATTCAAATGATATTCTTTTATGAAATATTTTATATACTCTAAGGTTCTTGAATCTTGGAATTGACCTGCCAAATAGAGTTTATATCTTTTATCAATATCATATAACTTTTTAAATATATCAAGTGTCAAAGGTATATTCTTTTTAAAGTTAATATATCCAAGATATCCTAGATTGAATCCCTTTCTTTTGATGTTTAATGGATATGCATTGGCGTTGACCCCACAAAACACAACATCAATTTTTAAATTCCCTTTATTTATGCCTACAGTATTCTCTTCAAATATTCGCTTAATGTGTGGCGCCACAATTATAAGTTCATC
>CALCDS010000409.1 GCA_937900065.1 uncultured Clostridiaceae bacterium
AATTAAGTTCCACCCCTTATTCTCTTAAAGTGGAAGTTACCCTGAAAAATATCGAAAAATATCGGGATGTACATTTTACAGAATATTTAAAAATCTGCATTGACATTATTTATATTGGGTGTATAATAAAGGTAAATGAATAAATTTTAATTATCAGCATGTAACCAAAAGGGCAGAAGCTGGAAGTACAGTTTTTCTGCTCTTTTTTGTTTGGATTTTTATGCATATTGCCTGATGAGCGTACGGCATCAGGTTAATATAAAAATAAAAAGTGGAGGTATTATCATGTCTGGTAATAAGACTTTAGGGTTCTTTCAAAAGCTTGGCAAGTCATTGATGGTTCCTATAGCTTGTTTGCCTGCAGCGGCATTGCTGTTAAGACTTGGACAGGCAGATGTATGGAAGTTTACAGGAGCGCTTCCAAACGGCCTCCCATGGATGGCTGCAGCAGGCGGTGCAATATTTGATAATCTCCCAATACTATTTGCTATAGGTATTGCCGTCGGCCTGGCAGATGACAACAACGGAGTTGCAGGCCTTGCTGCCGTTGTCGGCTACTTTGTGCTGACAAGGGTTGCAGTCTCAATCAATGACAAAATAGACATGGGAGTTTTGGCAGGCTTTGTATCAGGCATAATCGGCGGGCTATTATTCAATAAGTATAAAGCTACTAAACTTCCGGATTTTCTGGGGTTCTTTGGAGGCAGGCGTTTTGTCCCGATTCTTACTTCGTTTTACAGTTTGATACTTGGCATCATCGCAGGATTTGTATGGCCTCTTATCCAGAATGGCATAAATGCATTCGGCAACGCGGTAGCAGGCCTCGGAGCCGTAGGTGCATTCTTCTTTGGACTATTGAACAGGTTATTGCTTCCTTTTGGACTCCATCATGTTGTTAATTCATTGTTCTGGTTCCAGTTCGGTACGTTTAAAGACGCAACCGGAAAAGTGGTAGTCGGGGACCTTAACAGATTCTTTGCAGGCGATCCGACCGCAGGTACATTTATGACAGGTTTCTTCCCAGTCATGATGTTCGCTCTTCCAGCAGTTTGCCTGGCTATGATAGCTGTATCGAAAAAACAGAACAAGAAAGCAGTTTCAGGTTTGTTGCTTGGTATAGCATTCACATCATTTTTGACAGGCATAACCGAACCTATAGAATTTTCATTCATGTTCCTGGCTCCGGGATTGTATCTGGCTCATGCAGTGCTGTCAGGTATTGCTCTTGCCGTCACTGAAATGCTCGGGATCAAATGCGGCTTCGGATTTTCGGCAGGGTTAATTGATTATATATTGAACTTTGGCATTTCCACAAAGCCGGTTCTGCTTATATTTATAGGGTTGATATTTGGCGTCATATACTACTTTGTATTTGTATATGCTATTAAGAAGTTCAATCTGCCGACACCGGGAAGGCTTGACGAAGATGTATCTACCGCACTTTCAGGCTTGACAGGTGCCCAGCTTAAAGAAAAAGCCGCTGAAATACTTAATGCAATAGGCGGAAAAACCAATATTGATTCACTCGATGCATGTATAACGAGAATCAGGCTTACGGCAAAGGATGGTTCAAAGATAGATGAGGCTGCACTCAAAAGAGCAGGCGCATCAGGCGTTATGAAGATGGGTTCGAATAACTTCCAGATAGTTGTCGGAACGGTTGCGGATCCTCTCGCAACGCATATGAAGACATTGATGAGATAACAGTTTTTTCGAATAAAGTTGTGACGTAGACTCTCAAAAAGCCTACGTCATTTTTTTTATAAAAATTACACTTTACTTATCAGGCTGTATTCTGCTGCTTAAAAAATTGGCAAGTCAAAATGTAAAAAACTCTTGACATTTTGAAACTATGGGTTACAATAAAAATGTAAAGAATATTATACATTTTGGAGGAGATGTAATCATGCAAAAAAGAAAATGGAAAGCAGACGAAATGGAGATGGCTATCAATTTCAAATCCATACGTGTTGCATACATTTTTTCTATTGTTACGCTTTTGGGCTACTGCATTTATAGTTTTGCCATACAAAAAGAGCTTCCCTTTGTCCCTTTTATAGTGCTTTCCGGGCAATTGTTTTTGTTTTATTTCTCAAAGATTTATTTGACTAGAAAAATGGCAAGAGGGAATAAGGATGAGGAATAAAATCAGATGTTTACGAAAAGAAAAAGGCCTTCGTCAAGAAGATGTTGCCAATCTATTGGGGGTTACCCGGCAGACAATAATTGCCATTGAAAATGACAAATATAATCCCACATTAGAGCTTGCTATGAAACTTGCCCGTTTACTGGGTGCGACTGTCGAAGAAATATTTTTTCTTGACGATAGGCATAATGAGCATTAATTTTGGAATGCCTTTGCTATAATATTGATTAAAGGAGGAATATTGTATGGTAAAGAGGCTCTTAGATTGCTGTGCTTCGGATTTTATCAAGATGTCCAAGAAGGATAAGCTTGAATCGATAGCTTCAAGCGAGGGAAGAGTTTTGGTGACAGAGGTAATCGGTACGTATCAACCTCTTCTCGGGTATATAAGCAATGCCGAACTCGCATGTGCATTTGGATCCGACATACTTCTTTTGAATATGTTTGATTTTGAAAACATAGTGTTCAATGGTATTCCAAATGTCAAAAGCGAGAACGTGATAAAGGAGATAAAAAGGCTCACAGGAAGGATGATAGGGGTAAACCTGGAGCCTGTGGACAGCGGTGAAGAAACCATGGGAGAGATAAAAACCATATCCAAAGGAAGGCAGGCATCAGTTGAAACAGCCAAAAAGGCCAAAGCCATGGGCGCAGATATGATCGTTCTTACCGGAAATCCCGGTACGGGCGTTACAAACAGGGCCATTATAAATACATTAAATGAGATAAAAAAGTCTGTGGGTGATACCGTGATTTTGGCGGCAGGCAAAATGCATGCTGCAGGATCGCTTAGGGAGGCCGGAGAGAATATAATAACTGAAAAAGATATTTTGGATTTTAAAACAGCGGGTGCAGACATAATAATGCTCCCGGCTCCAGGGACAGTGCCCGGGATAACCATGGAATATATAAGAAAGCTCGTGGAGTATTCCCACAGTCTAGGAGCGCTGACTTTGACTGCGATAGGCACTTCCCAGGAAGGGGCGGATTGCGATACCATAAAGAGGATAGCATTGATGTGCAAAATGACGGGCACGGATATGCACCATATAGGCGATGCAGGCTATGTGGGTATAGCTTTTCCGGAAAATATAATGCATTACAGCATAGCCATAAGGGGGAGAAGGCACACATTCAACCGTATGGCCTGTTCGATAAACAGGTAGGCAGCATCGAGGCAATAAATCACAAAAGATTGAGCGGGGTGATTATATGAAAATGATAAACATAATGGATCCGGAAACTGTAAGAAGGGGACCACAGCAGGTCAAAGCGGCCATATGCTATATATTCGATAAAGGCAAAGCTCTCATGATAAAAAGGATAAAGGAACCTTTTACAGGCTGTCTTGTTGCACCAGGCGGAAAGTTTGAAGCTGGAGAAACACCCGTGCAGTGCGTAAAGAGGGAGATAAAAGAGGAGACAGGGCTTGATATCAAAAAAACAAGCTTGAAAATAGTCACATCTGAATTGGGTCCGAAAAATTATAACTGGCTCCTCTATATATTTACGTGCGATGATTTCGATGGAGATGTCCGGGTATCCGATGAAGGGGAATTGGTATGGGTCGAAGTTGACAAACTAAAATACATGAATATGTGCGACATAGACAAAAGGCTGCTTTCATATGTGCTTGATAAAGGCAAATATTTTATGAAGTTAAGGTATGATGATGACAAAAATTGCAGCATAGAAGATGTTCAGGTTTTGGATTGCAAATGATAAGCGGGCGGTTTTACATGGATAAAGCTTCAATATATAATGGGGTTGACTTGTTGAATCACAAATGCTGCTGATTTGAAGTATGTGGTGAATCGGCTGCTTGCGGAGGTGAAAATATGAAATGGGGAAGCGTTGATGTGGCGAAAGCCGCAGTAAAGATGGCAGTATCCACAAGGGAAGAGGAAGATGAGCTCGTCGAAGAATACAGGGACAAGGGCATACATACGGTGGCTGTTGATGTGGGCGGTAATCTCATAGAATCCATACCAAAGATTATTGAAAGGGCCATTGTAGCATCGAGGCGTACCGGAGTCATAAAGGAATGCCATGTTCATGACGGAGCGGTGGCAGGTGCGGCCAGGGAAGCGATAATGCAGGTCGCAGCCAAAGCCAACGGTTTAAATGTGGGAGGGAAAATAGGCATTGCAAGGTGTGGCGAACATCTGGCGGTCTGCATATTCATGAGTATAGGGCTTTTGCATTTAAATGAAGTGGTGATTGGACTTGGACATCGTTCCATACCTGATATTTACTGATTAACTCTAAAGCCTGCTCTAGATTAGGCACTAAAGTTGAAATTGTTTTAAAATTTAAACAAGTTTATTTTGTATTGACGAATAAGCATATAATCTATATAATCATATTAATTACTGGTTCGTATGTAGCATGGTAGTATGGTAGGAGTTTTATATGGACCCTTTATCGGGTTATGCTTTATTTGTCTGAAACTCTCCATATGGGGAGTTTTTTTATTATCATTTTTTTAATTAAGCTTTGTTAAAGTATGATGTTGATTTTTTGAGCAATCCAAGTGAGCGGTGTGAACGTTTTTGATAAGTTCTTGGCAAAATTGCCGAAGCGAATCCTAGAACTTTTGCGTGTCTGAACGCAGTGAGTTTGCAAAAGTTCTTGATAAGCGAGGCAATGAGCCTTA
>CALCDS010000410.1 GCA_937900065.1 uncultured Clostridiaceae bacterium
AGCCTAAACATAAAATTTCTATTGGATGAACACAGTATCTTTTCAGCAAAGGCATCGTTAATTTTAGAGTGCCTTTATAATTTGGAGGTGAAATCATGGATTTTGTTAGAGAACCAAAGGGTATTCAGAAATTCTGGGATGATTTCGAGTTGAGCGGACAAAATGTAAAGTGGCGTCAAAAGATGATAAGGGAATGCATCAATGTTTACAAAAATAATGATGCTATCAATGATTTTGGCGACCAAATTGCTTATAAGGTGGCCAATCAGAACTTCAATCGCGAGAATTTTGTAAAGGGTAATCTGCAGTGGGGTATCACTTATATAAATCCTTTTACAGTAGATGGAGAATGTGCGATGACTACAGGCCATTATCATGATGATTCTGATTGCGACGAATATTATTATGGTTTAGGCGGTACAGGTTTTCTGCTGTTTTGGGATGGAGGAAAAGATTTTTATGCGGAAAAGATATTTAAAGGTTCACTTCACTATATCAACGGACATTATGCGCATAGAATAATAAATAGCGGAGATACGGTGTTGGCTGTTGCGGCATGCAGCCTTCCATCCAGCAGACAAAATCACAAGAGGATCCAGGAAAACGGTTTTCCATATCGCTGTTACAAGGAAAATGGGAAAATCATCTGGAAAGGGCAGAAATTATGAAACCGATCCGGCTGCAGCCTGTTAATAAAAAAGCGTTATGGGCAGGAAATTATTTGTCCAAGTTAAGAAATCTGGAGAAGGGCACAGGTATTGTCCGCGAGGTATGTTCATACAAGAATAGTGAAAATAAAATATTGAATGATGAGTATAAAGGCATGAATTTGCGTGATTTGATCACACTTCATTTTAAGGAGCTCATGGGGAATGATAATAGTGACCAGATGATAAGAGCCGCATATATTGACGCTAAAGAGGATTTGTCCATACAGGTTCATCCTGATGAAGAATATGCAAGAAAAGTGGAAAATGACTTTGGAAAGTCAGAGTCTTGGTATGTACTTCAATGTAAAGAAAATTCATCCGTAGTTGCGGGTTGCAATACGGCTGATCGTGAACTCTTGCGTAAGGCTGTAATGGATGGAAATATAGAGAAGTATCTCACTCGCATTCCTGTCAAGCAAGGTGACTTCGTATATATTCCTGCAGGATTGATACATGCCTGTGGAAAAGGAATGCTTGTAATTGAAATTGGAAGCTTCGGCGGCATCACCTATCGCATATATGATTACGGAAGAGGCAGGGAATTGCATCTGAATAAAGGCTTTGAGGTGATCGACACTTCGCTTAGGGCATCTAAAAAAGAATTTCCGCTGAACTTGAGGAAAATGAACAGCATAAAAAATGGTGTTGAGTCAAAGGAATTCAAGGTGGATGTCATTGATACGATTGAGTCGCAGATGATCTTTAAAGAGAATAAATATCATATACTGACTTGTGTACTCAATGATTGCAATATTATAATAGATAAAGAAAAATATAGTCTACATTACACTGAAACTTTGGTTATACCGGCATCCACGGATAAATATGAGATACGAGGAAATTGCAGAGTTTTGTGTAGCTACAGGCCATGATAGGGAGTTCATCTTATGGATATGATCTGCACGATAAGAAGCATATATGACAAACTGCCAGCATCGGAAAAAAAAGTTGCTGATTTTGTAATGAAAAATCCAAAACAAGTTTTAACTCTTAACATTTTTGAGTTAGCCAAATTATGCAATGTGTCTGCGCCTTCTGTTTCTCGATTTGTAAGAAAGGCTTTTGGATTGACATTTCAGGAAACTAAGGTGGAATTGGCTAAGAATCTATCTAAAATAGAGAAAAACAATATAACTGAACTTTTAAGCTGGGCAGATGATCTAAATGATATGCCTTCAAAAATAATTAATGAAATTTCATTGACATGCAATGATGTTATAGCAGCAAACAAGGTTAGTACATTTAAGGATGTAATCAATTTGATTAAAAATGCCGGCACAGTTTACTTTTTTGCAGTAGGTTCGTCAGCGCTGGTGGCTATGGATTTCCAGGATAAACTATTGAAGATAGGGATCAAATCTGTATTTATAAATGATGGAAATTTAAACATTCTGAATTCCAATATTTGTACTTCTAAGGATGTTGCTATAGCTATAAGCTTTAGTGGACGCACAAAGGAAGTCAATATCGCTGTAAGAAATGCCAAAGAAAACAATACTCCAATTGTGGCGATCACTCAAGAAAAAGAAACCAGTTTAGGTAAACTGGCCGACTATGTGCTTGTGACCCCAAGCTATGAAATAAACGAAAATCGTATAGGAGCAATTTTCTCAAGGTATGGACAACTATTTGTAGTTGATTATCTATATATGGGTCTTACTAAACAAGTGATCAAGAGCACAGGACAATTCTCAGACGACTATCATAAATTTTTCGAAATGCTAAAGGAAAACAAATAGCTGTCAAAACACAAATGGGAAAAGGGTGTGCTGCACAATGAACTATTTACTTATTGTGCAGCACACATTTTCTTATCCGGTTACTCTGCATGAATATACAAATCAGCAGCTATTTTTGACTCGGTACGCAGACAACTTTTGGACGGAGGCCGCTCCCAGAGCCAATATAATACATTTCTGGAAATGTTTCACGTGAAACAATCTTTCAAAGCGTATGGTA
>CALCDS010000411.1 GCA_937900065.1 uncultured Clostridiaceae bacterium
ATATTTGTATATATTTCAGAAATCCATGGATAGAATTCATCGTTTTCTACCGTTATTTTTTTATTCAAGGTATCCAAACCGTGAAGCCCGGCCTCATTAGACTGTGTACCTGAAGATGCGCTGCTGCCAGGTTGCTGGGCAGTCGCAGAATCCCCGGCATTTTCAGCAGGTGCTTGAGTGCCCGGCAATGAGCCTGAATTTGTATTGCCCGATGGAACCTGTTTTGCCACTTTGTTAACTGCATTTTGATCAAAGCCGCCTCCTCCTGCATAATTGTTGGAAAGGTCAGTAGCGCCGAGGGGGCTATGTGGAAGCAGCAAAAATAAAATGGGAAGCACCAGTACAAAACAGTGGGCAGAACGTATTTTATGCTGCGGACGAAACAGCCTGCCAATCCCAAAACAAGACCATGCCAGCATTACTGCTGCTGTGAAGTAAAGGTAAGGCTTCATTTTGGGTGTTACATAAGAAAGATATTTTCCGCTTTCCACTAAATATAATATCAATCCGCCAAAAGCAGAATAGCATATCAGCTCTAAAAAAATTTGAGGATTAAACAGTTTTGCTCGTGTTTGCATATTTACATATCTCCCAAGCTAAAGAGTACAAAAACTACGGTAAAGCATACTATAAATGACACAGATAATAGTCTAAAAATAAAGCGCTTTGAAAATCCGGAAGAAAGCATCAATACGTTTTGAGAATGCCTTAAAAACAAGCTTATCTTTCCAGCAAAAGTGGTGACTGATTCGGGATCATTGTAACAGCCGCAGCTGCACATTACCCTGTCAAGTGAGCCTCCAGATAATATTTTTCCTTTTGGAGGCCGGATTGCAAAGACAGTTCCAATTATAGTGGCGGCTATGATTCCAAAACATATGCGAGTGATCACGATTGTCATATTGCCGTTGAATGCGTAATAGGTCGACAAGATGACCACAGGATTGATAACCGGCGTAACCATTGTAAAGGTGATAGCCACTGGAAGAGGGATTCCCTTTCTTACTAAGCTTTTAAAGATTGGGGTGGAAGTGCAGTCGCAAACCGGAAGGCAAAAGCCGCCTAAAATCGCTACAAGCACTCCGACGCCGATTGATTTAGGAAATCGGCGTTCAATAAAGCTTTGAGGGATAAAAATTTGAATGGCTGAGGATATTAATATGCCTATCAACAAAAAAGGGATGGCTTGAAGTATGATTCCTAAAAAAACATTGATGAATTTGTTGACAGGTAATTTAGACATGCCTATAACGGGTCCGGCAATAAGGACAATATTGGTAATAAGCATGGCCAATAGAATAAACTCTGTGACTGAATCTTCCTTTCTCTCTGAAAGCTGTCTACATATATTCTTATAATCATTGGCTTTATATAAATCTATACCTGGATTTATTTCTCTAATCAATCGCCTGATGCGATTAAAGCATTTCCTTGAATTTGCGTTGCGGACGACTGCAAAATCGCAATTTGCAATCTGTTCAATCAGAGCAACTCCAGTCCTGCCGACTAGATTTTCAATGCTTTCGGCATCCGCAACATGTATAAGTTTTGAAATTCTGCACAGATTGCGAAGAGGGAGGTCCAAAAGCATGGATTGCAGCTGAGAAAAGGGGACGACACCATTCCATTATTATCAGGATGCTCATGCTGTGGATATAATATCTCTTTAGCAGTGATCTCGCTCCAAGGCTTTGAAAGGATAGATGAGTGAGTGTTCAAGCCTTTAACCAAATTGTATGCATCATTTATCTTGTCAGGAAAATCTTCGGTACGGCTTAGCAAAACGACATCGGCATTTTGAATTTGATCTTCAAAAAATTCGCCAAAGTTATTGATATACATTTTACAGCGTTTCACATCCACGACTGTAATTTTAGTTTTGACCTTTGCCAAAGGTTGGATACGTGAATCTGAACATGCCCTGATTATATCCGATAGCTTACCTACACCTGACGGCTCAATTATAATTCTGTCCGGATTAAAGCGATTTAAGAGTTCTTTGAGAGCTTTCACAAAATCGCCGAAAAGGCTGCAGCAAATGCAACCCGAATTGATCTCTTTTACCTCAATGCCGCCTGATTTAAGCAGGGCTGCATCAACGCTTATTTCACCGAAATCATTTTCAATAAGAGCAACCTTATCTTTTTGAAATGCCTCTTTAAGCAGTTTTTGAATCAGTGTGGTTTTTCCTGCTCCTAAAAAGCCTGATATTATATATATTTCTGCAGCCATTTAAATCACCCCTAAAGTAACGCTTTTTTGATTGAAAAATATTATCACTTCTTAACCTTGACAAATTTAACTTTAGTCACTATCATATATTATACATGCAGATA
>CALCDS010000412.1 GCA_937900065.1 uncultured Clostridiaceae bacterium
TAATTATGATTGAATACAGATTTGATACGCAGTTATTAATTGAAGGAAAAAATCTTTCGGAAGATGAAATCAGAGAGCATATTATGAAAAATATTGAAGGCGATTGTTTGCTTGCAGTTGGAGATGATAAGCTGATAAAAATACATTTTCACACAAATACTCCATGGAAAGTGCTCGAGTATTGCGCCTCTTTAGGTGATATCCATGATATTGTTATAGAAAACATGGAACGGCAAGCCAATGGTCTTCAGGGCTAAACAATTAGTCTATATTAAAGTATGGCGTTGATTTTTGAGCAACCTAAGTGAGCGATGCGAGCGGGATGCTCAAAATCAACATCCTTCTTATATCGTGCAACAAAGGTATAAATGCTGGTGCTGCGTGCAGCAGTTCTATCGGTTATCTATTTGTTGACATGGAGGAGTTATGAATTATATTGAGTTTGCTTTAAAATTTTCATTTGTGATATTCATATTTATTGCAATCACAAAGGTTTTTATGGAAGTAGAAAACTATGTAGGCGAAAAATTGGGGATTGCGGAAATTTTTATGCGCTTATTTCAAAGGAAAAAGCGCCTTTAAACTCTGGCCGGAAACTGCAGCAATATCAAATAACATTGCCAAAACTATGCTTATGAGTAGATAATAATGTCTTTTATTGCAAAGGAAGATGATTGTGTGAAAAAGATATTATCATTGATTATGATGGCTATTTTCTTTATGATAATTGCGATAATAGGTGTATACTTTATTGCCCGCAAGCATAAGTGATAAAGATTGCACCAACTAAAATGCTTTATGCACAGCAACAGCTGGTAGGCTTATAAGGAAATGATGATATGCCGATAAAAAATGTAAATCAACCAGAGATAATAACCATCAACACTGAATTAAGATTAAGAAAATTTGATAATAAATATTCTTTTGCATTTGAGTGGTATCAAGATGAGGATACGGTGAAATTAGTTGATGGTTTGAATGCCGAAAAGTATGATTCTGCTAAACTTAAAAGGATGTATGAATATCTAAATAATATTGGTGAATTGTACTTTATTGAGATATTGGATAATAAAAAATTTATGCCGATCGGTGACGTTACTTTTTGGAAAGATGATATGCCGATAGTAATAGGGAATGCAGATTATCGCGGCAAAGGCATAGGAAAACAAGTAGTAAGGGCACTGATACAAAGAGCGGCTGAATTGGGCTATGGGGAAATAAAAGTACGTGAGATATATACTTACAATATTGCTTCACAAAAATTATTTGAAAGTGTAGGTTTTAAAAAAACCGGGTGCACAAAAGACGGATTCTCTTATACATTAACCATATAGAATTTAATTGCAGCTGCGAAATAAAATGGATCAATGATTTTGTTAACGGAGGTTCATACTTATATGGATAAAAGATATACAAATATAAATTCCAAGATTTTTGACAAATGGGTTGAACAGGGCTGGGAATGGGGACAACCTATTAACCATGAAGTTTTTGAAAAAGCAAAAAATAATGACTGGTTTGTGCTATTGACTCCTACCAAACCCGTACCCCAAAAATGGTTTTGCGAAATGAAGAATGCTGAAATATTAGGCTTGGCTTCCGGCGGCGGACAGCAGATGCCCATATTTGCGGCGTTAGGTGCAAAATGTACGGTACTGGATTATTCGGAAAAACAATTGTTAAGTGAAAAAGAAGTAGCGAGAAGAGAAAACTATGAGATTAAAACAATCAGAGCCGATATGACAAATCCTCTGCCTTTTGAAGATGAAACCTTTGATTTGATATTTCATCCGATTTCCAATTGTTATATTGAAGATGTTCTTCCTGTTTGGAAGGAATGCTGCAGGGTATTGAAAAAGGGAGGAATATTGTTAGCAGGGTTTGATAATGGAATCAATTATATTTTCAATGATGAAGAGACAGAAATAGTCCATAAACTTCCCTTTAATCCATTGAAGGATAAGCAGCTTTATGAAGAGTCGATAGAAAATGATTGGGGGATTCAATTCTCACATACCATTGAAGAGCAGATTGCCGGGCAGTTGCAAGCAGGTTTTATACTTACAGACATATACCAGGATACGAACGATTCAGGCAGGCTTTATGAATTCAATGTTCCAACTTTTTACGCAACAAGATCGGTTAAAAGGTAAGAAAAATTTTCTGCTGATGCGTTATAAGAGAGGGTGATAAAATGTTTGATACTCATTTGCATACAGAGTTTTCTACGGATTCAAAAATGAAAATCAAGGAAGCTCTAGGCAGAGCCCGTGAGCTTGATATAGGCATAACTGTCACCGAGCATATGGACTTGAACTGTCCGATACAAGGGAAGTTCACGTTTGATGTAGATGAATATTTTAGAAGATATTCAAAGTTTAGAAGCCAAAATGTGCTTTTAGGCATTGAAATCGGTATGGGTGAAAGCTGCCTTTTGGGAGATAAATCCATTGAAAGCAAATACGAATTTGATTATGTATTAGGTTCCATACATATAGTTGACGGCATGGATATATACTATGAAAGTTTTTATAAAGATAAGAGCAAAAGGGAAGCATATGATAGATATTTTGATACAATGCTAAAGTGCTTAAAGCTGTATGATTTTATAGACTGTTTAGCACATATAGATTATATATGCAGGTATTCTAAATATGACGATAATGAAATTTATTATGAACAATTTAAAGATAGAATAGATAATGTATTAAAGGTGATTGCGGAAACAGAGAAAGCTCTGGAAATCAACACCAGAAGGCTTCAATCGAAAAAAGCAGTTGACACTTTGGTCCCTATATATAAGCGGTTTAAAGAAATCGGAGGCAAATATGTGACTATAGGATCCGATGCTCATAATGATGCTGCAATAGGAGCCAACTTTGATACTGCGCAGTATATTGCAGATGTCTGCGGCCTAAAAAATGTTTATTTCAAACAGAGAAAAAAGGAGTATGTGCATTAAAATAAATATCAGCCAGATTAGATGAAAATATTTTCAAATAGCGGTTTAATTAACATATCGATTAAAATTATTATCTATCGTACATTACATATTTAATAAAAGTCAAATGATGGTACTCTCAAAGGAGTATTGTAATAGTGAAAAGAAGATATTTAATCTTGTCATATCTTTTAATTTGCCTTTTGTTGACTTTATATAAAATTTCATGTCAACACTCACATTTATAATCTTATATATAGCATAGGATGGTGGGGAAACTATGTTAAAATCAATAGATACCTTTAGCGGGATTATTGAAATGAGAAAAAAATTAACTAAAGAAACTTCAGATGTTTTAAAGCAGTGGAAAGATTATATTTCTGCATATCCTGAAATCGAAAGGCAATGTCTAGAAGATGCTTCAAAATATGATTTTGATAAAGAAATCAAGGCCGTGATATTATCTTCTTTGACATCCGACTTTAATAAAGTAGAGACAGCACATGATAATTTTATTAAACTTGTAAACGATTTAAATGATAATTTCCAGCATACTTTTTCGATCTATGATGATATCTATCTATATTTTTATATAGGTTTATGCAATGGAGCAGGTTGGGCGACCGATATCGATTCTCATCAAGCTGTACTCATAGGTGCGGAAAAGTTGGCTGAATTGAATTGGTATGATGAAAGGTCAATGACCTTTCTTATATATCATGAATTAAGCCATGTGGCCCATAGTATATTAAGAAATGAAACTTTAGATAAGAATTTTAAGTCTAAAAGAGAAAAGAGCATATGGCAGCTATATACTGAGGGATTTGCCCAAAGATATGAACAGATATTGTGCAAAGATGATTCTTATCGCCAAGATAAGGATGGTTGGCTGAAATGGTGTAAGGATAATCATTCCGAAATATGCAGGGAATATTTATATAGAATAAAAAACAATATCAGTACGCAATTCTTTTTTGCCCCAAAATAGCTGCAGAATTGTTGGCACAGAATTGCAAGATTATGCGTCTTATCTATATGTCATAAGAAATTAAAGGAGCAGAGAAATATATGAAACATATCAAGTTATATAATGTAATTTTCCCGATTTGGTTTTTACTATTTTTCCCGCCAGTAATATTTATAACACTGATAGGCAATTTTGCTATTGACTCACTGGTGGTGACAGCTTGTTTTTTTATATTTAAGCTGGTTGATATACAAAAGGGTCTTAAAGGATTTTATAAAGAAAGCATATTAAAAGTTTGGCTGTTTGGATTTTTAGCCGACATTGTAGGCGCCTTGATACTGTTCATATTAGGGATTTTAGGAGATTCTCTAAGGCTTCCAAATGAATTGATAACAGGAATAAATTATGACCCGTTTAGCAATCCTGCCGCGGTTATAATAATAGCATCTGCCATGTTGATATCAGCAGCTTTGATATTCATATTCAATTATAGGTTCACTTTTTCAAAGCAAATCAAGGATAAAAAATCAAGGTTGAAAACAGCGATTACAATTGCTATTGTCACAATGCCTTGGACGTTCTTACTGCCGACGAAATGGTTTTACAACGGTTTTTAGCATTCTATTATGATATGAACAGAGACTATTACAAGTGGGATACGGCAATAACTAAACTTTTTGAAGAAGACAAACACTCTTCATATAAAAGCTTTTGAGGAAATATTAGACAAGGAAATATAGTAAATAAAGGGGCGGCTTCCAAGGCAGTTTCTTTATGGTTGGGTGGTGGCAGACTTTTTTTAGGCCGGATAGCTTGCTGCCCGCGTTTGCACTGTTTAGATAGTCAGTTGCATCAAGGTCAATGGCTGCCCACATTTTGCTTTTCTGCAACCTGCCTTTTGTGGCGTTTGACCAATAGTACCA
>CALCDS010000413.1 GCA_937900065.1 uncultured Clostridiaceae bacterium
TGCTCAAAAAATCAACGCTATTTTTAGCATTATTTTAGATTCAGCATGGATGCCGCACCTTCATCCAATATAACAACAACATTAGGATGAAGCTGGAGGAGTGAAGCAGGCACTTTCAAATCTATGATTGGTTCTGCGATCTTTGCAATGGCTTGCGCCTTGCTTGATCCTGATGCAAGCAGCAATATTTTCTTGGACTTCATTATTGATCCTAGACCCATCGTAACCGCAGATGTGGGCACATCTTCTATCTTGTTGAAAAATCTTGAATTAGCCTTTATCGTATTTTGAGAAAGTTTGGCCACATGAGTTTTTACTTTAAGAGTGTCGCCGGGTTCATTAAATCCTATATGTCCGTTTCTTCCAATTCCGAGAACTTGAAGATCGATTCCTCCCATCTTTGAAATGGATTCATCATATTCTTCACACTCTTTATCAATGTTGCCGGATATGCCTGAAGGAATGTGTATATTATCCTTGTTTATATTTACATTATTGAAAAGGTTCTTATCCATATAGTATCTATAACTCTGTGGATTGTCAGGTTTAAGACCCACATATTCATCAAGGTTAAAAGTTACTATTTTTGAAAAATCCAGCCCCTTATTATAAGCTTCTACAAGATGCTTATACATGCCGACCGGAGTGCCTCCTGTTGCAAGTCCAAGCACACTGGAACTCTTTGACTTTATTTGCTCGATTATGATGTCTGCGCCTGCTTTGCTCATTTCTTCGTAATTTTTAGTTACTATAAATTTCATAGATGAACACCTACCCTTTATAAATATTTATATTGAATACAAATTTATCGGATCTATAAATGGATTCCTCATAATAAAGTTTTATATTTTTATTTGTGATGTGAACTGCCGTGACCTTGAGCATCGGCACTTTCCTTTTGGATTCAAAAAGCTTTATCTCTTTTTCACGGGGTATAATAGCTTCAATGTTGGCGTCAACGTGATCTATCATATAATCGTATTTGTCCTTAAGGAGCATATATATAGAACCTGTAAAATCTTCTCTGCCCAGATTCCCGGTATATTTCAGCGGAAGAAATACATTTTCAACAGCGATTATGGTGGTGTTTACCATCCTGAACCTTTGTACGTAATATACCTTATCCTTATCTGAAAGCTTAAGCTTTTCGAGTATCGCAGGAGCCGGAGAAATCACCTTAAAGTTTTTGACATCGGTTGAAGCTTTGTAGCCATGGCTCAGTGCGGCTTCAGTAAAACTCATGACATCGGACTGTTCTATTTTAGGCTCGGATACATAAGTTCCCCTGCCCCTTTGCCTGTAAAGAAAACCTTCACTTACCAGCTCATTTATAGCCTGCCTTATTGTCATCCTGCTTACATCGAAGGCTTCCGACAATTCCCTCTCGCTTGGTATCAGCGAATCTTGCGGCCACTCCCCTGATTTTATCTTGCTCATTATATATTGTTCCAATTGATAGTAAATAGGGACCGGGCTTTCTTTATCTATTGGTGATATATTATTTGAAATATGATTCGGCTTGCCGTTCATCTTTTGTTTCAGGTCATTTCTGTCCAAGTTCTTCACCTCATATATGATTATAGCCAAAGAATATATAGATGTCTATACCAGTTCGCAATTCATTGACACATTTTCAGGCAATTATTCTAAAACTATCGGCCTTGTTTAACAAAGAGGTTGATTTTTAGCAATATCACTCACTATTTCGCACTTTATAAGTTTTAAGGCTCATAGTGTTATAATTTGCAATGTGCGGATATATTAATACTGATTTTGGATTACAGTGTACATTTTAAAATTACGTTATTATAATTAATATTAATGAAATATATGATGAGGGGTATGCTATGGAAACAAAACGAAAAAGAATCTGGGAGATAGATTTTTTAAGGGGAATTGCACTTGTTCTTATGATTGTATTTCACGTGGTGTTTGATCTTAACGATATATATGATTATCCTATTTATTATGGCAGCGGATTTTTTTATTATATCGGCAAGACCTCGGCTATATTGTTCATGCTGTTATCAGGGGTAAGCTGCTTTCTAAGCAGGGACAATATAAAGCGGGGGCTTAAGATATTCGGCATTGCAATGATCCTAACGCTGGTAACCTATTTATATAATCCCGCCTTTGAAATAAAGTTCGGCATACTGCACTTTTTGGGGATATGCATGATGATTTATCCGCTGTTGAAAAAAATGAATAGGCTCTTTATAATACTGCTTTCTATAGTAATAATAATAGTCGGCAATATGTTTTCAAAAATAACTGTATCGAGCCAGTTTTTATTTCCGATCGGACTTATGAGCAGCACATTTACATCTTCAGATTATTATCCTCTCCTGCCGTGGATGGGAGTATTTTTAATCGGTGCTGTTGTGGGAATGACATTGTACGGCAAAAAAGAGAGCCTGTTTAAATATCACATGAGGGATAATATCATAATGAAGCTTGGACGAAATACTCTGCTCGTATATATAATACACCAGCCTTTGATACTTCTTGTGCTTGAACTCATCAGCAAGCACCATGTCTCATAAGAGGTCTGAAAGTCCATATGTTCAAAAATCAATACTCCTATCCAATATGGATATAAATAATAAATATATTTTCGTGTTGATTTATTAAACACACAGTAATATAATATTATTAACATATGAATATATGTTCATATGTTTAATACATAAATTGATATGTCATATCTGGAGAGGGGAAATAAGATGGATGAGGGCGTAAGGCTGGAATTAACACTTGATGGATTGGATTGTGCCAACTGTGGTGCAAAGATTGAAAAAAAAGTAAATGGAATTGAAAATGTCAAGCACGCATTTTTGAATTTTGCATCCAAAACATTGACAATAGAGGTTAGCGATAAGGAAAATACAAGCGATATATTATATAAGACCAAAAGCATAGTATCATCCATAGATCCGGATGTCGTTGTAAAAGAAAAGGATAATAAGGCAAATAGATTTGAAGATGAGAGCGATGATGAAAGAGATATTAAGGAAAAAGTGATTTCTATTTGTTTAAGTGCTGTGCTTTTGCTTGCAGCTATGTTTTTGAAACTCTCGCTTCCTGCAGAGGTTATACTATATACAATAAGTTATCTTTTGGTTGGGGGAAGGGTGCTTTTAAAATCTGCCAAAAACATTCTAAAGGGCAGAATATTTGATGAAAACTTCCTGATGTCGATTGCAACGATAGGAGCTTTCTCGATAAAAGAGTTTGCCGAGGGAGTTTCGGTAATGCTTTTTTACAATATAGGAATGCTGCTTCAAAATTTAGCTGTGGATAATTCGCGAAGGTCCATAAAATCGCTTATGGACATAAGACCTGATTATGCTAATCAATATATAAACGGTAAAACCGTAAAAGTATCTCCTACAGAGGTTAAGATAGGAGATTTGATCGTGATAAAGCCCGGGGAAAAAGTCCCTTTAGACGGCAATATAATAGAAGGAAATTCCATGGTGGATACTTCGGCTTTAACAGGAGAATCGGTTCCAAGAGAACTAGTGCCCGGGGATGATATACTTAGCGGTTTTATAAATGAGAACGGCCTTCTTAAGGTCAAAGTAACAAAGGAATATGGTGAGTCAACCGCTGCCAAGATATTGTATATGGTGCAAAATGCCGGAGCAAATAAAGCTAAGACTGAAAGCTTTATCACGCGGTTTGCAATGTATTATACTCCTGCAGTTGTAATATCGGCCGCCCTTTTAACCGTGATACCGGCGATTATATATAGAGGCTCAAATTTTTCTGCATACCTGTATCGCTCGTTGGTATTCCTTGTGGTATCCTGTCCATGTGCTCTTGTGATATCGATTCCTTTAAGCTTTTTCGGGGGCATCGGGGGAGCCTCAAAAAAAGGCATACTGATAAAGGGGGGCAATTATCTAGAAGCTCTGGAAAAAGTCGATACTATGGTATTTGACAAGACCGGGACATTGACAAAGGGAGTATTCAAAGTCACGCAAATAAATGAGCATGGCCAAATAAGCAGGGATGAAATGCTTGAATATGCCGCAACCTGTGAGAACTATTCCAGCCATCCGATAGCTGCTTCGATATTGAATGCGTATGGCAGAGAAGTTGATACAAGCTCAATAGAATCATACCAAGAACTTCCCGGCTTTGGCGTGAAGAGCAGGATAAAAGGCAGAGAAGTGATTGTCGGAAACGAGAAATTAATGAGGAGTGAAGGGATTGAGTTCAAGGACGACGGATGCTTAGGCACAATAGTTCACATAGCAATTGACGGCAGATATGAAGGAAACATCGTCATCTCAGATGAGATAAAGGATGATTCATATCATGCAATTCAAAAAATAAAAGACGCAGGTGTAAAAAAGGCCGTAATGCTTACAGGCGACAGCATTGAAGTTGCGAATGCAATAGGAGGGAAATTAGGAATAGATGAAGTATACGGGGGACTCCTTCCCAATGAAAAGGTAGAGAAGCTCGAGACGATAAAGCAAAATATATCCGATGGAAGCGTGGTATTTGTAGGAGATGGAATAAACGATGCTCCTGTGCTTGCCAGAGCAGATGTTGGGATAGCTATGGGCGGGCTGGGATCGGATGCTGCAATAGAAGCTGCGGATGTGGTCATAATGACCGATGAGCCTTCGAAGATATCTGATGCGATAAAAATAGCAAAGTACACTAAAAAAATAGCGATGCAAAATATAATATTGGCTCTGGGAGTAAAAGCCGTAGTGCTTGTATTGGGAGCATTTGGAGATGCTGCAATGTGGGAAGCCGTATTTGCAGATGTGGGAGTTGCGGTTATTGCAGTGTTGAATTCGATGCGCACTATCAATGTAAAATAGTGCTTGTATAAAGCCTCCTTTAAGGAGGCTATTTTTATGCCTTTTTAAGAGAACGAACTTTATAATCTCCTAAACCGCAGCCGTGGAGCCGCTAATCCCATATTTTACAGGTTTATTCATTGCTGATAAAATGTTATAGTTTTAATATAGAGTTTTTTTTAATGTGAAGCTTTGCAAAAATCATGTAGGCTGTCTATCTTAAAAATGGTTTATTTGGATAACCTATAAAATCAGTCCGTTTTATACTGAAAATTTTTGATTCCAGTGTGGACTAGCTATAATATGGGGACGGTGATTTAACTGGATACGAGAAAAGCAGTGGCGGTAGCGGTTTTGATATCAATATTTACAGCAAATACTCCGGTTTTAGCTGAACCTCTTACGGATCAGTTAAAAACCCAGCAAAAACTTTTAAAGCAAAATCAAGATACATACAATGACTATGAAAGTCAGATTAACAGCATTGAATCCAAAGTTCAAATCATGGATGAAAAAATCATGGACATGCGTGGCAAGATAGACGAAGTTAATGAGAGCATAAAGAAAGTAAAATATGAGATAGGGATTCAAGAAAATGAGATAAAAAAATCCGAGGAAGATTTAAAAAAAGAGCAGGAATCGTTTGATAAGCGTGTTAGGGCGATGTATATGAGCGACTCCTTCGGATATATAAACGTGCTTTTGGAGTCCAAAAGTTTCAGCGATCTTATTTCAAGGGCCCAGATTATTTCAACGGTTTTAAACTATGATAATACTGTTATGTCTGAACTTAAGTCAAAAAAGAAACAATTGAATGATAAAAAGCTTAAACTTACTCAAAAACATAACGATCTTGCAAAGCTTCAAGATGAAAGTGAAAAAAAACTTGAAGATTTAAATCTGGCCAGGTCAAAGCAGCAGGAATTGATCGGTCAGCTTGAAGAGGAACAAAAGCTGTATGCAAGCAACATGGATGGGTATCAAGCTAGAATCGATTCGATATTAAAGCAAATAAGCGCATCCAAACAGGCTTCAGCCAGCAGGAGCGGTGCATCCATATCAAGGAGCGGAAGCGCTCTTTCCTCTGCAAGCGGGAATTCCATAGTGCAATATGCCGTAGGATTTTTGGGAGTGCCTTATGTATGGGGAGGGGATACCTCTTCAGGATTTGACTGCTCAGGTTTTACAACGTATGTGTTCTCCCATTTCGGGGTGGATTTGGATAGGAGAGCGGCTGATCAGTCCAGGCAGGGCATACCGGTCTCAAGGGATTCTCTTCAGCCTGGGGACCTTGTTTTCTTTGGAAGTCCGGCATATCATGTGGGCATATATATAGGCGACGGTTTATATATACATGCGCCTCAAACTGGAGATGTCGTAAAGATATCGCCCGTATGGTGGACAAACTACTCGGGAGCGAGAAGGGTAAGATAATTTAGACAATAGGGGTGTTGCACAATGAACGATTTACTTATTGTGCAGCACCCCACATTTATCCGGTTACTCTGCATGAATATACAAATCAGCAGCTATTTTGACTCGATACGCAAACAACTTTTGGCTGGAGGCCGCTCCCAGAGCCAATATAATACATTTCTGGAAATGTTTCACGTGAAACAATCTCTCAAAGCGCATGATACCAGCCGGATATAAGGCTGTCTGCATACTTATTAACTGTTATATATACAGTTAATGCTGTTG
>CALCDS010000414.1 GCA_937900065.1 uncultured Clostridiaceae bacterium
TGATCATGTCACCCATCATATCATATTTTGCTACATCACGGATTCCTTTTACGTATGAGTGGATGACCTTTGCATCTTGCGGCGACAATTCGCACAGATGTTTTTCAAGTGCATCCGTATCATAGTAGTCATTGAACATTTTGCCCTCAGGGGATACCACGCTGACGCATTCCTTTGTGTACGCGAGTTCTGTGGGCATGGCGCCGACCTCCAGCCAGAGCCGGTAAATCTTTGATTTTGGAGAACAGCCCATCAAATGGTGGATACAAGCGTCGAAAGTATAGCCGCCGCGTTTCCACGATGCACATTGTCCTCCCGGGCGATGATTCATCTCATATATGCGGGTGTCAAACCCGTTCATCTGACCGTAAATCCCTGCGGATAGTCCACCCATACCGGCACCTATAATGATAATCGATTTTGGCATATGCTGCCTCCTTACTAATTCCTAATTTTATAGATAATCCATACTAAATATTATGCATTAAATATATCATAAAATTTTAAAAGCAGAAAGGCTAAACCTATAAGTTGCTTTGTTTTTATGTTTTAAAGATGATTGACCAAATTTAAAGTCAAGCGTATTGTTATTTTTTAAAAATCATGAGCTGTTTTACGCAGCACATGAATATATTTAATATGATTATGCCTGCTTGCCTTAAAGCATATATATTAACAAATAAGGAAATTAATGTTATAATTATTGCTGACAGAGTTATTCGCAGGCGTGCAACTTCTTTAAAGAAGGCAAAAGCCAAGGGAAAATTTGGACTTCCTTTTGGCTTTTTTGTATCTATTGATGCGCTATAACCTGTCATGAGGCACCATTTGCGTACTTCGAATAAAAGTAAAATTATAGAAGGGAGGTGCGTAGTATAGAAATTGTGTAATGCAATATTTGTATTGCTTGATATTTGAATTACTCGAATTGTAAAATCTAGGAGATTTAAGGAGGTAATAAAATGTTAGTCTCTAAAAAATGGAAGATTGGATTTTCTGTTGTTTTATCATTTCTATTGCTCACTTTAAATTTTCAAACAGCATTTGCAGTGACGAGTAATAAAAGAGCAAAGGGCATTACACCTGAGGCACAGGCGGATGAGATAGTTGCAAATATGACACTTGAAGAGAAGATTGGCCAGATGTTCATGCCTGACTTTAGAAATTGGAATGGAGAAGGATTTACTGTATACAATGATGAAGTGGGTGATATTGTCAAAGCATATCATCTAGGCGGCATAATTTTGTTCGGGCCAAATGTCGTTGGCACTGAGCAGACAATAAGGCTGGTTGATGGGCTCCAGAATGCGGTTTCCGGCCTTAAGAGCACAGGGAAGAAGATACCGCTTCTTATAAGCATTGACCAGGAAGGCGGTTCTATAGTAAGGCTTGCTACCGGAACAAATATGACCGGGAATATGGCATTGGGTGCTACTGATGAACCTAAACAGGCATATAATGCAGGAAAGGTCATTGGGGAAGAATTAAAGGCTTTGGGTATAAATGTCAACTTTGCGCCTGTGCTTGATTGCAATGTAAATCCATTCAATCCGGTAATAGGAGTTAGGTCATTTGGCGGCGATCCTAAATTGGTAGCTGATATGGGAAATTCATACATAAACGGGTTGCATGATGCAGGAATAGCGGCAACAGGTAAGCACTTTCCAGGGCATGGAGATACTGCAACGGATTCTCATCTTGGACTACCGGTGGTAACGCATGATTTTAAGACAGTGCATGAATTGGATTTGGTACCTTTTAAGGAGGCTGTTGACAGCGGGGTCGATATGATAATGACAGCCCATGTTGTATTTCCGGCTATTGACGACTCGACTGTTATCTCAAGCAAGGATGGCAAGCCTGTTAATTTACCGGCTACTCTCTCCCATAAAGTATTGACGGATCTTTTAAGGGATGAAATGGGCTTTGAAGGCGTTGTTACAACTGATGCACTGAATATGGCAGCAATTGCTGATAATTTTGGAGGAGAGCAGGCGGTCATCATGGCTATAAAAGCCGGCACAGATATAGTGCTTATGCCGGCATCCGTAACAAAGGCAAGCGAGATAGGAAATCTTGACAGGGTATTTAAGGCGGTCCTTGATGCCGTACAAAACGGCGACATTCCAGAGTCAAGAATAGATGAATCCGCGCAAAGAATAATTGCACTGAAGATAAAGAGGGGCATATACGATCCATCAGGCAACAGTGATGACAGGACTGTTGATGAGAAGATCGAAGATGCGCTGGATGTCGTTGGATCAAAAGCTCACAAAATGATTGAAACACAAGCATCCGATAAGGCTGTTACATTGGTGAAGAATGATGATAATATGCTTCCTTTCAATTTGAAGGATAATGATACTGTCGTAATAATCTCACCTTTTAATGACAGGAACAACACAATGATTGCAGGATTAAATGAAGTCATTGGAGATAGGAACATTAAAGATGTTGAAATCAAATCATACACTTACAACAACAGCAATGTATCGTCAAGTATCAAGGATGCAGTAGATAATGCGGATTATGTCATTCTTGGAACATATGGCTACAATGCTAGCAGCATTACGCCGGGAGCAAATTACTATACTCAATTTCCAAGGAATTTGATAGCTTATAATTCAGGAAGCAAAAATGTACCGCTTGTAGCAATGGCAATTTGTGCTCCATATGATATCATGTCCATTCCGGATGTGGAAGCTTTTGTAGCTGTATATGGCAGGTATGCAAATACACAAAATTTGTTATCAGGAATGAGGGCAATATTTGGATTTATAAATCCTTCAGGAAAACTACCTGTTGATATACCGGATGGTGTTGATGGTTACGAGAACAATATTTATTTATACAATGTCGGTTATGGCTTAAACTATCAGATTGCGGCAATCAACATAAGCATAGAGAATACGGAATTGCAGAGAAAGGATACGACCGGCATCAGCATAATCGGTACTTATAAAAACGGCATGCCTGTTGAACTGAATGATGCTGATATAGAATACTTTTCTTCTAATCCTAATATAGTAGATATAAAAGACGGCGTGATCAAAGCGAAAAATACAGGTACTGCCGAGGTTTATGTCAAAGTTACCATAGGCGGTATAACGCTGGAATCCAACAGGGTCAGTATCAAAGTGGGCAAAACTATTGGACCTGTGCGGGAGATGTTTGACGGCTATGTAGATTCAGGAGATATTTTAGGACCGCTGGTACACCAATTGGAAAACAGTTTAAGCCAGGCTGAAAAGTTTTATAGTGAAATGAAAGATAAGCAGGCGATAGACCATTTGAAAGACTTTTTAAAACATCTCAACAATCCGGCCATGAGTGCAAAAGTTTCGGAAGATGCAAAGAAAGCATTGAATTCTGCTGTCAACGCTTTTATTGAAGAATTGTCAATAGAATGAGGCAAAAATAATATTAGACTCTCTATGCAAAACCAAAACCGCCACGCATCATTCTGCTTGCGTGGCGGTTTTAAGATGAGAAATTGTACTTTACCATAAAATTTATTGTCCCTATTGCATTAAAGTATTAAATTCAGTTTTTTTGGTATAATTGAAGTATAATATATATGGATATCTTTTTTATAGGAGGAATAATATGCTAAAGGAAATAAATTATAATGATCATTCAAAAGAAATGCTTGAAGCTTTAAAGGCAGGAGCATTTTTAACGGTAAAGCAAGGCCCTAGGATAAACACGATGACTATAGGATGGGGCTCAATCGGCTATGTTTGGAATATGCCCGTGTTTATGGTGATGGTCAGATACTCAAGATATACATATGAATTGATAGATAAGGCTTCTGATTTTACAGTGAGCGTTCCGCTGCATGGGCAGCTTAAAGGCGAACTGGCATTTTGCGGTTCAAAGTCGGGACGGGATGTTGATAAAATAGCTGAATCAGGACTTATACTTAAGGATTCCAAAGAAGTTGCAAGTCCTCTAATCGATGGATGTGATCTTTATTTTGAATGCAAGATAATGTACAAACAAGGCATGGATAAAGATAAGCTGAATGATTTTGTAAAGTCAAAATGCTATAGCGATGACGACTATCACGTGATGTACTTTGGAAAGATAGTGAAGTCATATCTTAAACAAGACTAATTGCCATATATGATTAATAATATGCCAAATATAATAATTGTAAAATTTATACATGGGTGTTATAATGGTTATGTTCATTTAATTATGATATGATTTACCCCCTGTCCTGGAGGAAATGATATAAAGATTAAATGGATTAAATAAGATGAAATGCATTTCCTGCAGGAATATGTGTTTCGATCAAGAAAGAATAGGGGGTGTCAATATGCCAGATAAGACTTTAATTTGCAAGGACTGCGGTAAGGAGTTTGTATTTACCGAAGGAGAGCAGAAGTTCTACGAGGAAAAAGGGTTCACAAATGAACCGACAAGGTGTAAGGAATGCAGAGCTGCCAAGAAAGAGCGCTTTAACAGCGGTCGTAGGCAGAATCATGAAAGCTTTAATTCACCAAGGATATCAAAATATTGATTGACTGCGAAAAGACTATGGTTTCCATAGTCTTTTTTAAATATTGCATTTTTAATAATTGTGTTTTAATTCTTTGTATAATCGGAGATGTATTGATAGAATAATAATTGAGAGTATATTTAGAAAGAAGGGGTATTGCGTTATGGATGATATGGGTGTTGTGATTATGGAAAAGGATCCAAAGACCGGCCTTTTGAGCAGGGAACTTGGCTCATACCATATAAATTATGACTTGAATTTGATAGACAAAATATTTGTGACCTTTGAGAATGGGGAAAAGATTGTGAACGAATATCTAACAACTCCTGGAGAGTTTAAGGATTGGGAATTTAACGCCATATATGATACATATGATATGGAGATATATGGTGATACTATATTATCCATGGAGGAAGATGATGAGAGTTACAATCCAACATGGCTTGTCAGGTTTGATTTTCTGGAAGATGATGTTGCCATGGAATCAAAACTCAATGAAATACTTAGGATGCACAGTGAGGAATTAAAAAATGTGCTTGAAAAGATTAAAGGCATGGAAGAAGAATACAGAGTATAGTGAAATTTTAAACGAACCCAAGTAAAGAAGGTGCTTTTATGGATTATATGCAGCGTTCCATATTTGATGGGGACAAGATAACCATACCGCTTGCGGACAGAGTCAGACCTGAGAATTTTGACCAGTTTGTGGGACAGGAACATCTGATGGCAAAAGGAAGGCTATTAAGGCGGCTTATTGAGACCGATAATATTTCATCCATGATACTGTGGGGGCCTCCGGGAGTCGGAAAAACTACGATTGCCAGGATAATAGCAAACATGACCAATGCCGCATTCATCACATTCAGCGCGGTGACATCAGGCATAAAAGAGATAAAGGAAATAATGAAAAAGGCTGAAGAGGATAAATTGAGAGGCAAAAGGACAGTGCTTTTCATTGATGAAATACACAGGTTCAACAAAGCCCAGCAGGATGCTTTTTTGCCCCATGTAGAAAAAGGCAACGTAATATTGATAGGTGCAACCACTGAAAATCCTTCTTTTCAGGTAAACAGCGCTCTTTTATCCAGGTCAAGAGTTTTTGTGCTGAAGCCTTTGGAAGTTGGAGATATTGTCAAAGTGATTAAGAATGCCATGGTGGATAAAAGAGGACTCGGGGATATGAAGATTTCCATAAGCGACGAGCTTGTGGAAATGATTGCAGTATATGCCAACGGAGATGCGAGGACGGCTTTGAACACTTTGGAAATGGCTGTAATGGCTTCCAAGCAAGAAGACGGCGTAAGAAATGTAACTAAAGAAATAGTAGAAGAGAGCATGCAGAGGAAATCGCTTCTCTATGATAAAAACGGTGAGGAGCATTATAACCTGATATCAGCGCTGCACAAATCGATGCGAAACAGCGACTGCGATGCTTCGATATACTGGCTTGCAAGGATGCTTGAAGCCGGTGAGGATCCTCTCTATATTGCAAGGAGGATTGTAAGGTTTTCATCTGAGGATATAGGGATGGCTGACCCGAGAGCGCTTCAGATTGCAGTTTCAGCATATCAGGCCGTAACTTTTATAGGCATGCCCGAATGCAGCGTAAATATGGCCCAGGCTGTAGTTTATATGGCTCTCGCGCCAAAATCGAATGCGCTTTATATTGGATATAATGAAGCAAAGGCTGATGCGAAAAATACGATTGCCGAGCCTGTGCCTCTGCATCTTAGAAACGCTCCCACAAAGCTTATGGCACAGATAGGATATGGAAAAGGATATAAGTATGCACATGATTATGAGAACAGCATAACCGATATGGAATGTCTTCCTGAAAATTTGAGGGGCAGGCGATATTATAAGCCTACCTCTTATGGTATGGAGAAAAATTACGGCGAGAGGCTTGATTATATTCGAAAGCTTAAAAATAAGGGTAAGTAGCAACAAGACAATATTGAATGCTTTTATTTTAAATTAGAATGTTGCGGCATGCACGTCTTGATGGCCGTTATGCAAAGACTTTTTAAACACCCCATATATTTTTAAAAGGTATATTTATGAATTAAAATGCAATAGTTTTTAATTTTATACTTGCATTTTAATTCAGATTATAGCATAATAATACGCATAGGAATAAAATATTAAGGGGGACAAAAAATGTTAAAGAAGATAACGGCTTTAATGACAGCGCTGGTATTGGCCTTAACGGTTGCCGGGTGCCAGGGCAATAAGAAAGTGAGCGATAATACTGAAACTGAACCAAAGAAAGAATTGAGTTCGGTTGAGAAAATAAAACAGGCGGGGAAAATCATTGTAGGAACCGAGAGCACGTTTCCGCCTTATGAAAGCATAGACCCAAAGGATGGAAAAACGGTTGTTGGATTTGATATGGATATAGCTAAAGCTGTTGCCGATAAATTAGGAGTCAAACTTGAAATAAAGGATATGAAATTTGACGGATTGATAGGGGCATTGTCTACAGGGATGCTTGATTTTGTTGCAGCGGGCATGACGGTTACAGATGAAAGAAAACAAAATGCGGACTTTTCGCAGATCTATTACAAGGGCGGCCAGGTGCTTGTGATATTGGAATCGAACAATTCAATAAAAAGTGCAGCTGATATGAAAGGCAAAAAGATAGGAGCCCAGCTTGGAACCACGTCTGAAAAAGCAGCCAACCTTATAAAGGGAATCAATTTTAAATCCATGGATAAAGTCGACCAGCTTATGATGGAAGTAAAAAATGGTATGATAGATGGCGTGGTCGTCGACGATGTGGTAGGAATACAGTATACAAAGAGCCTTGGTGGGCTTAAGGTAGTCGAGATACCCGAACTCAACGAAGGGGATGCAGGCATGGGTATTGCCGTGCAAAAAGGCAATGAGGAATTATTGAAAGTCATAAACGATACGATAGATGAACTAAAGACAAATGGAGGATTTGACAAGCTGACTGAAAAATGGGGACTTTTAAGGCAGGATTAATGAATAAGGCTATGTTAAAGTAAAATGTAGGTTTTTTGAGCAATCCAAGTGAACAAAGTACATGTTCAGAGCCCAAAGGACATTCCTTAAATATGGGAATGTCCTTTAAAAATGCAAGGTCTTATATTTCTATTATTATGGGGGGATTGATTTGGTAAGCAAAGTAAAACTGGATTTTTCGATTATACCGAGGTTTATACCTATGCTGCTTGACGGCGTAAGGATGACGATATTGTTGACTTTGATGGCTGTGGGAATTGGAGTTGTTTTGGGATTGGTAGCGGCATTGATGAAGATGTCCAAGTTTAAGCTGCTGCGTTTTATAGCATCAGCATATATTGAAATCATAAGAGGTACGCCTCTTATGATTCAGCTTTACTTGGTTTATTTCGGGATGCCCCAGCTTATCGGCTTTATAATACCTGACGCGATTGCATCGGTATGCGCGCTTGGATTTAACAGCGGCGCATATGTATCCGAAATAATAAGGGCCGGAATAATGTCTGTTGACAGGGGTCAGACAGAGGCTGCCTATTCGCTTGGCATGAATTCAAACATGACAATGAGGTATATCATAATACCGCAGGCTGTTAAAAATATACTTCCTGCGCTGGTAAACGAATTCATAACCCTTATAAAAGAATCGTCGGTTGTTTCGGTAATAGGCTTGACCGAACTTACAAGGAAAGCCAACATGATAACCAGTGTCACATTCAGAGCATTTGAGCCTCTTATAGTAGTGGCGTTTTTGTATTTTATACTCACATTTACGCTATCGAAATTCATGGGAGGGTTTGAGAGGAGGCTTAGGAAGAGTGATTACCGTTAAGAATCTTTATAAACAGTTTGGAAAGCTTGAAGTGTTAAAAGATATATCATGCAATATAGAAAAAGGTGAAGTCGTAGTAGTAATAGGACCCAGCGGCTCAGGTAAAAGTACGTTGTTAAGATGCATAAATATGCTCGAAGTGCCGACTTCAGGAGATGTCATTGTAGAAGGTATAAAAATAAATGAAAAAGGCGTAAACATAAACAAATTAAGGCAGAAGATGGGCATGGTATTTCAACATTTCAACCTTTTCCCGCACCTTAGCGTGTTGGATAATATAACGCTTGCCCCTAAAAAGGTGAGAAAGATAGATGACAAACAGGCAATGTCGGAGGCGCTTGAACTTTTAGACAGGGTGGGATTGCTTGATAAAAAAGATGCCTATCCTGCGCAGCTTTCAGGAGGCCAGAAGCAAAGAATAGCAATTGCGAGGGCGCTTGCCATGAAACCCGACATAATGCTTTTTGATGAACCGACTTCAGCACTCGACCCTGAAATGGTCAAAGAAGTTCTAAACGTTATACAGGATCTTGTAAAAGAAGGCATGACCATGATGATTGTAACCCATGAAATGGGATTTGCCAGAGAAGCGGCCGATAGGATAATGTTCATGGATGAAGGAAGGATAATAGAGCAGGGAATACCGGATGCTATATTCTCAAATCCTCAAAACGAACGCACCAAATCCTTTCTAAGCAAAATATTGTAAAAATAATATGGCATTGTTACTCTAACTTTATATGTTATTTTTTCGCACTTTAAGCTAAAATGGATATGGAAATATTCTATCTCTGGTTATAATTCGTCCATGGAATCAATATGATTTTTCGCTTGGGAACCTTTCATAACCAGCATATAGAATCGTATTTTATATAAAGTAATATAAGTTAAAGATGCGGGGGAAGAACATATGAAAAAGGTTGCGATTATATTTAATGGAGGGACAATAACAATGGAGTTTGACCCAAAGCTCCATGCTGCCGTCCCTAAACTTACGGGTGAAGAAATAATGTCCATGGTCACGGGCATTGAAAGGTATGCGCAGATAGAGTGCCATACTTTTTCAAACCTACCCGGTCCTCATGTAACGCCTAAGATAATGCTGCAGCTCTCCAAATATGTGAAGGAGATATTAGATAGAGACGACATAACTGGCGCCGTGGTGACTCACGGCACTGATAATCTTGAAGAAACAGCATATTTTCTTGACTTGACTTTGAATTCTCCTAAACCTGTGGTTGTCACAGGCTCGATGCGGAATAGTTCTGAATTAGGATATGACGGGCCGGCTAATCTTTCTGCGTCAATATGTACCGCCATATCGGATGAGGCAAGGAATAGAGGAGTGCTTGTGGTTTTAAACGGGGAAATAAATTGTGCAAGTGAAGTTACAAAATCAAATACGATGAGCCTTGACACATTCAAAAGCCCTGAATTCGGCCCCATAGGGATTGTGGATAACAACGAAGCCATATTTTGCAGGAACAGGGTTTACAGGCAGCATATCGATGTGAATGAGATCGAGACGAGAGTCGACCTTGTAAAATGTGCATCTGGGATGGATTCCAAATTCATAGATTTCTGTATAGATACGGGTGATAGGGGAATCGTGATTGAAGGCATGGGAAGGGGCAACATACCTCCTGACATGCTTCCGGGCGTTAGAAGGGCAATTGATAGGAATGTGGCGGTCGTGCTTGTCTCGAGATGCTTTGAAGGAAGGATATACGGGACATATGGTTATGAAGGCGGCGGCAAGGGGCTTGTAGATATGGGCGTGATATTCGGTGAAAACATGCCTGGACAGAAAGCGAGAATCAAGCTCATGCTCGCTTTGAGCGTAACAAATGATATATCAAAGGTCAGGGAAATTTTTAAAGAGGGGTTTAACTAGCAAGAGGAGCTGTTCCTTAGCAGGATAGCGATATATGCTCGATGCAATAAAGAGAAATATACAATGGGTTGTAAACCGATACGGGAAAATGCAATTACATGATTAGAAATAAACTTACATTGAAAATTCGCAGTGTTTAAAGGATGAATCTTTAAATGCTGCGAATTTTTTTGGGTGTAGGTAAGGAAAGCTAAGTAAGGCATGAAGAACAGGGGAGATATTATAAAATCCACTTATAAAATGGCTGGCCTTATGGCATCTATGGTGACAATGATTATAAACAGGTGGATGATTAATGGCTTACAATTAAATATGTAGGGCGGTGTATTAAATGATAAGTAGGAATTATTCTATCATCATTAAGTACCTTACTAATAAAGGTAAATATGTTACAGCTTGTGAATTAAGTCAGCAGATAGGCGTATCTATAAGAACAATAAAGAGATACATCAAGGATATAAATTATTATATAAATGATTACGGCGTAGAAATAATTTCTCTAAATGGTGCAGGTTATAAGATAGGTGGTCCTTCAAAGGGGATCAAAAGAGTCAATGAAGAAGCTGAAAACATTATTGAGGGTTTTGAGGTGGAGGATTCTGCAGAGGGAAGGATCGCAAGAGTGATTTGTACTCTTTTGAGCAGGAATTACATTACAGTTGAAGAGTTGAGTGAAAAGCTTAACTTGAGCGTACCAAGTGTCAATATACTCATCACCGGCGTAAAGGACATATTGAAAGCTTATGATCTAAAACTCATATCGAAACCTTTTTATGGAAGCAAGATAGTAGGCCAGGAAATCAAGATCAGGTCACTGATGTTAAGATATGCAATAAAGACTGATGAGAACTATTCGCTGTATAACAGACTTGACAATATTGCAGGATATGAAATAGAAAGTATTCAAAGCATTATCACCAAGTTTTTAAGAAATAACAGCATAATAATTTGCGATAAGGATGTTACCGCACTTCTTATCAGAATAATAATCTCCATATCTAGGATGAGAAATGATTGTATATTTCAAAACGATGATTTAAAAGATGTCTGCAAACCCGGCAATTATGAATTAGTTGAAAAAATTATGCAGCAGGTGGGCAAAGCTTTTAATTTTGCTATAAGCAAAAATGAAGTGCTGTATGTTTCAATGAGTTGCGGGGTTACAATTTATAATTACAACACCGGAGAAGAGCTTATTAAGGATTCGCAGGATGGAGTAGAAGAATTTGTAGAGCAAGCATTACAGGACATTTTTATGATATCTGGAATAAATTTTTTGGAAGATGAAGATTTTAAAAATGCATTGGTCATGCACTTGAAAATTTTTATAAATAGGTTCAGAGCAGGCATAAATGCAAAAAATCCGCTGCTAAATCAAATAAAGATAAAGTTTCCAATTGAAACTGACCTTGCTACGATCATTGCAACAAAGTTAAAATCGGAATTTAAAGTCACATTGAATGAAGATGAAATAGGATTTATTGCTATGCATTTTGGAGCAGCATTTGAAAGAAAGAAGGACAAAAACGGTAAAAAGGTTTGTATTATCTGCCATTATGGAATAGGCACTTCTCGATTGCTTGTTGAAAAGCTCAAGCAGCAAATAAGCGATATCGATATAGTTGGAATTTATCCAGTAAGCTATCTGGATATAGCGGTAAAGCAAGATGTGGATTTTATAGTCTCTACCATAAAATTAAATAATAGATATTTTAAAGTTCCGGTATTCTACATTGAAGACATATTTTCAAATGAAATCGTAAATGAACTTAATTCTGCCATAAGCGTAGGGGAACAGAGAAGAAAGATTATTGCGGAAATATTCAGCAGGGATGTTTTTCTTAAGGTTAAGGCGGAAACTGGGGAAGGGGTCATAAAAATTATTGGAGAAGTCATGAAATCCAAAGGCTTTATCGATGATGAGGTTATTGCAAATGTGATAGAGAGGGAAAAACTGTCATCCACAGATATAGGGCATATGACAGCTATACCCCATGCCATAATGGAAGGTGCTTATAAATCCATTATTGGAGTAGGCATATTGGAGAAACCTATAATCTGGAACAAAGAAGAAGTGCAGATGGTATTTATGGCATGTTTTAATAAGAAGGAAAGATACAAACTCCAGATATTTGAATTTTTATATGACTTTATCAAGGATGAAGGTGAAGTTAAAAGAGTTATAAAAGATTTTAATTTTGAAAAATTCATGAGGATAATTCAAAACTAGTCAAGCCTATCGCCATAATGCCATTGAGGATGATTATATGTCGTAACCAATGCAATAGAAAAATTTGGATAAAGATGATAAAAAATGGAAAGGAGCATCGATATCATGAATTCTAAAGAAAGAATGTTGACTGCACTTCATAGGGGAATACCGGACAGGGTTCCTGCAACAGTACACCAGTGGCAAAGCTATCATTTGAAAACTTATATGCACGGCGATACCGAGATAGAAGCTTTTAAGGAAATAGGGCTTGATGCAGCTGCTACATATTATCCTGCTTATTATAAAATTCCAACAAGAGATTGGGTTGAGACATTAACAATTAGACATAAAGGCGACATAACGATAACAGACCATTTAGTTTCAACACCGGATGGCGAATTATCATATCAAATCAGCTCAAACAAATTTACATCATGGTATTCGGAAAATCTTATTAAAGATTATGGTGATATTTATATATTTAAAAAGCATTATCCCAGAATGGCAATTAAAAGAAAAGAGTTGGAGCAATATTACACATTATTAGGAGATGCAGGTATTGCAAGGTGCGGGATCCCAAGCTTTCAGGGAGGATGTTACCAGGCTGCGCAAGTCTTATATGGAACAGAAAAGTTAATCTATGCTTGCTATGATAATCCTGAATGGGTGCATGAATTTTTAAATACTCTTCTTGAAAGAAAGCTGGAGTATATCGACGAACAGCTGAGATATGCAAAGGTCGACTTAGTGGAAACCGGCGGAGGAGGATCTAGTGATACCGTAATATCCCCGGCCTTTCATAAGGAATTTTGTGAACCTTATGACAGGAAGATTCATGATGCAATTCATAGAGTGGGGCTTCCTGTGGTATATCATACCTGCGGAGGAATGATGAACATAATGGATTGCATATTAGTCAATGGCTGCGATGCATCAGAAACGTTATCGCCTCCTGAAATAGGAGGAAACATAGTCGATGGTGCCAAAGTAAAAGAAAAACTCGGATCAAAACTTGCACTTATTGGAGGCATGGATCAAATAACAATATTGACAAATGGAACTCCAAAGCAGGTAAAGGATGAAGTTAAAAGACTATTCAAGGTATATGGAAAAAACGGGGGGTACATAATGAGCGCCTGCGACCATTTCTTCGAGGTGCCTGTTGATAATTTAAAAGCTTATGCAGAAGCTGCAAAAGAATGTGTATATTAAGGAGCAGAATATGAGTGTGATAAGTGATGAATTTATTTTACTGAATACAAAATTTACGAGCAGGGATGAGGCATTTAAAGGTGCGGCTTTGAAGCTCTATAATGCCGGAAGGATAACGGATATAAATAAATTTATTGAAGGGATTTATGAAAGAGAAAAACTATTTTCAACATATATGGAAAACGGCATAGCAATACCTCACTGCAAGATCAAAGAAGTTAAGGAAGCAACGGTTGTAATCATAAGGAATTCTAAACCATTGGTCTGGCAAAATGAAGAGATTGCAAATATTATGATCATACTGGCAATTCCGGCTGAAAATCCAGATAATATTCACCTGAGAATATTGGCAAATATAGCACAGGCTTTGTTAAATAAAGATTTTGTCGATGTCATTAAAAATACAAATAATGCAGAGGCTATAATAGATAAATTTAGGGTGATAAACAGCGTCAGCAATAATTGATATAAATTTTGCAGGAAAGGGGATGACATGATGAAGATTATAGCCGTAACAGCCTGCCCTGCAGGTGTAGCCCATACATATATGGCAAAAAAAGCTCTTGAAGATGCAGCGGCAAAGCTGGGTCACACTATAAAGGTCGAGGCCCAGGGAGCCTTCGGAATTGAAAATGAGATCACTCAAAAAGAAGTTGCTGATGCTGATGTCGTTATTCTTGCGGTAGCGGTCGGCATAGCCAAAACAGAAAGATTCAAGGGCAAACTTACTGTAAATATCCCTATAAATACCGCAATAAAAAGCCCTGAAAACTTGATAAAGAAAATAGAAGAAAAATTTAATGCTCTAGAATAAACCATCTTTGGATAAGAATTTTTCAGAATCATGCTCTTTTACATAATTTTGAACTTCTTATAAAAAATTATTATTTTGGGAGGTCAATCATGAAAAAAATCCAAAAAGCACTTATGACAGGTGTTTCGTACATGCTTCCGTTTATTGTCGTAGCAGGTTTGACTATAGCGATAACCGGAATACTCAGCACATACTTTGGCGTAAAACTTGATGTGGTTACCAAGTTAAACGGGTTTGCTTGGACCGTAATGGGATTTATCCCCCCAATATTCGGAGCTTATGTTGCTTATTCAATTGGTGACAAGCCTGCCATAGCGCCCGGTTTTATAGGAGGCTGGATAGCTGCAAATCCAATTCTAGAATCTACAAAAGCAAGCGGATTTTTAGGAGGATTGCTCGCCGGATTATTAGCAGGTTATCTTATTGAACTGCTTAAGAGGATTCCATTTCCAGATATCATTGATTCATTAAAATCCACCATAATCTTACCATTGGTTTCCAGCTTAGTTGTATATTTTGCAATGGCATACCCGATCGGAATCGTAATTGGACTTTTATATTCACTTATAATCAATGGTTTGCTTGCAATGGCGGCCAACACGGCAACCGCCATATTATTGGGTGCAATAATCAGTGCGATGATTGCGTTTGATATGGGCGGACCGCTTGGCAAAATCGCTATCACATTCATATTTGCCGTATGGTCAAATCCGGATGGACTTGGATTTTTGGCAAATGCGGCTGCTTTCCCCGGATGCATGGCTCCTGCCATATCTGTCGGCCTTGCTGCATTGATCGCACCGGCTAAATTTACGGAATCTGAACGTAAAAGTGCGCCGACTGCAATTTGTACAGGCCTTGTAGGGATATCGGAGGCTACCCTGCCGTATGCATTCCGCGATCCGATCCGAGTGATCGGCTGCAATATCATTGGATGTTCTATTGGAGGAGCTTTGATGATGCTGCTTAAAATGTCGACGCCTGGTGTCTCAGGGCTTGTGGGCGTTCCTCCTGCAAACCACCCGTTAACATTTATGCTTATAATAGCGGTAAGCGTTGCTATTTCAACAACACTTATGGTTATTGTAAAGAAACCCGTTTTGAGCACTGATTCAGGTACAGAAGATGATGTAAACATTGACTTTACTATCAGCTAACTGATACATATTCCTGTATTTAGCCAGATGATCGGACAGGAAATCGCCTGTCCGATCATCTGTTATAGTCAATAGTATATTCTAGACAATTAAAAAGGAGAGAATGATGACAAAGTTTTATATGATTGCCCATACTCATTGGGACAGAGAATGGTACAAGTCATATCAGGAAAACAGGGTAAGGCTTATAGGATTCATGGATGATTTATTTGAGACTTTAGAGAATGATGAGCGTTTCACATGTTTTATGCTGGACGGTCAGACAAGCATCATACTTGATTATCTTGAAATCAAGCCTTTTAACAAGATGAGGTTGATGGATCTGATCAAAAGGCACCGCATAATAGTCGGCCCATGGTTTGTCCAGCCTGACGAAAATTTGCCTTCCGGGGAAAGCATTATCAGGAATCTGCTGATAAGCAAAAGTATTTCCGACGAATTTGGCGACTACATGAAGGTCGGTTATTTGCCTGATTCGTTCGGCCAATCTGCTGCTATGCCCACTATTTTAAAAGGTTTTGGCATTGATAGCGCATGTTTCTATCGGGGATTGGAATCGGATGATACGCCATATAACGAATTTCTGTGGCAAGGTGCGGACGGAAGCGAGATAATCGCCGCATGGCTGCCGGTTGGCTATGGTAATGGAATGTTTTTATCAGAGGATTTGGAGAAAAGCATATGCGAGATAGAAAAAAATATAAAACTTTTAAAGGAAAGAAGCATAAGCTCAAATATTATTCTCATGTGCGGATCAGACCAGTGTTTCATAAAAAAATTTACCCCGCAAATATGTGAAAGATTAAAAGAATATTATCTTTTGCAGGGCAAGGATTATGAATTCGCTATCACAAGTTTAGAAAACTATATGAATGACTTGAATCGGTTCAGGGATAAAATGGTTGTCATAAAAGGCGAATTGAGAAAGGGCAGGCACAGCCGCGCCCATATAAGCATAGGTGGCACGAGGCTTGATATCAAGAAGAAAAATTTCGAAGTTGAACAAACCTATCAAGATCTCCTAGAGCCTATAGTGGCCCTTGTCTCACTGTATGATGGCATAACCGACAGTGAAATAATAAACAGGGGTTGGAGATATATTATCGAAAATCATGCACATGATTCCATATGCTCTTGCTGCAGCGACATTATACATAAAGAGATACTCATGCGGATCGAATATGCAAACCAGATAGCAAATACCATAATTAAAGATAAATTTAGTAAGCTTCATTCACTTATTAGATATGACAGTGAAAAAGGGCGGCCTGTAATTATCTTTTCTTCATTTGGAGGAAAAAGGAATGAGCTGGCCAATGTTGATGTTTATGTCAAGGATATGAATTTTTCACTATATGATGCATATGGAAACGAGATCGATTATACGATAAAATCTTGTCAAGATTTTAATCTTAAGGATACAAAGGTTTCTTTAAGTACTATACCCGATGATTTTTATAAAAAGGTGAATATCGAATTTTATGCATATATAGACGGTTTAGGCTATACGACCTATTATGTAAAAGAGGGAAGGGCGAAATCAAAAGCAAAACTGCAATCTGGACTGGTCCATGACAATTGCCTTGAAAATGATTACATAAAAGCCGAGATACAAGAAAATTGTTCTATTAAAATCACCGATAAAATAACAGGAAATATTTATGACAATGCTAATGTGTTCTATGAATCAGGAAATGCCGGAGATGAATATGATTATTCGCCTCCATATAAAGATAAAGTGATAACATCTTATATGTGCTTGAGAGATGTTAAAATATTGGAAAATACAACTCTTAAAGGGGCTTTTTTACTCAACTACAGCCTCAATGTACCAAGGTCAACAGATGCATCCTCAAGAAGCACGCAATATGTTCCACTTGATATAGCAGTGACGATGACGATATACCGTTTTGGAAGGCGCATAGACTTTGAAACCGTAATAAATAATACTGCTCAAAATCATCGCATACAAGTGGGATTTGATTTTCCGTGTAAAACCAGGACTCATTTTGCAGATGTGCAGTTTGGCGAAATAGAACGTGAAAATGAATCTTCCAAGACAGTTGAAAGTGAAAATGAAAACTGGAGCGAAAGGTATTATGGAGTTTACGACCAGCACAAGTTTTGCGGAATCCGCGCTGGCCAATACGGATTTGTCATAATGAACAGGGGGCTGCCCCAATATGAGGTTGAGAATGCTGATAAAACAAAACTTAAGATAACGCTTTTAAGCGGTGTAGGCTTTATGGGACATGAAAACCTGAAATACAGAAAGGGCAGGCGAAGCGGTGCTGTTTGTGCTACTCCGGATGCACAGATGATAGGAAAGTTTACCACCCAATACAGTTTTCTGCCGATTTGTGAAGGCTTTGATTACCATGCTGAAGCGGAGCGCTATGTCAACCCGGTCCGTGCTGTTTCTTATCCGGAATATGACTGTGATGGCATATGGCCGGACAATCTGGCGCTTGTCAAATGTGAAAATGGTTTACAGATAAGTGCTTTTAAATGCGCTCAAGATAAGAAAGGATATATCCTCAGAATAGTAAATCCTACAAGCGATGATAAAAAAGATTCCGCAATTGTTTTGAACAGATACATATTTAAAAAAGTGGAAAGCGTTAATTTGGCGGAGGAGAAACAAGACGATAAAGATGTTGTGCCGATCGATGCAAATAATGCGGATGGTTCCGACAAAGCAGAATTCAGCGGCACTTTTGTAATAAAAAACATCAAAAGAAACGGGCTGAAGTCTCAAAGAATTTATAAAGACAAGTAAGGCCGCTACAATACAGAAATAGCAATTTAAAGGCATATGGAAAACCTCAAGGATATCATGATGTTAAAATACTAAAAAGCATAAGCATTATATTTTTGGAGGCAATGATATGAATTCAAGAGAAAAGATAAAGAAAATATTTGATTTAAAAGGTGACGGCCATGTTGGTTTCTGGACAGGTAAACCACATCCTGATACGCAAAGGATATATTTGGGAAAGCTGTCTTTGAACAATAAAGAGGAATTGCTTAGATATCTAAAGGATGATTGCAGATGGTTTAAAGCGGATGGCGCTTATAAGCATCCTGAGGGCAAAGAACCGTTTGATCCGCTTAACGGCCAGAAGCAGATAAGCCTTGGACAGCCAGGATGTTTTGCAGAATGTGAGGATATAAAAGAAATAGATGAGTATGCATGGCCTAATCCAGATTACCTTGATTTTAGTGAAATCAAAGATGATTTGGCAGGCTCCCAGGATAAAGCGCTTTTTTCGGGAATGTGGAGCCCTTTTTTTCATGTTGTTACTGAATATTTCGGAATGGAAAACTATTTTATTAAAATGTATACCGATCCGGAAGTTGTAGAAGCTGTTACAAACCATGTAGTAGATTATTATTGTGAAGCTAATGAAAGGTTTTTTAAAACCGTGGGCCACGATTCGGATGTATTCTTTTTCGGGAATGATTTTGGTTCACAGCTTGATTTGCTGATGTCTCCCGAAGCTTTCAAAAAATTCATCCTTCCAGGCATAAAACGCTTGATCGCAATAGCCAAAAAATATAACAAGAAGGTGCTCTTGCATTCATGCGGATCTATTTATAAAGTCATACCGCTTCTCATAGATGCGGGTATAGATGCTCTTCATCCCCTGCAAGCTAAAGCAAAAAATATGGATGCAGTTACTTTAGCCAGAGAGTTTAAAAACGATATAGCCTTTGTTGGAGGGATCGACACACAGGATCTGCTGGTAAATGGAAGCCCTGAAGATGTAAAGAATGAAGTATACAGAGTCAGAGAACTCCTTGGGCCAAATCTGATAGTAAGCGCTAGCCATGAGGCCATTCTTCCCAATGTCCCGCTGGAAAATGTGATTGCAATGGCCGAGGCTGCAAAGATGTAGAGGAATTATTTAA
>CALCDS010000415.1 GCA_937900065.1 uncultured Clostridiaceae bacterium
GCAATTTCGCCAAGAACTTAACAAAAGCGTTCACACCACTCACCCGGATTGCTCAAAAAATTACCACTTCTGTTTAATAAAACCTAAATATGGCGGCCTGATTTTTTTGCATATCTTGCATTGACAGTTTTAGGCAGCAAAGTATATTTCCAAAATTCACAAAATTGTTATAATTTTAATAAAGTATTACTGGAAATTGACGAAGTAATATATGAATGGATATTTTCATATCTGATAGTCATGCGAAAATACAGCATAGAGAAGTTTAAATTGATGGAATACTAAAGTGGATTAATTATAAGGAGTGCTGTTATGTCGACGACAAAAATGAGTGGCTGTAACAACAGATCTGAAACGTTTGCAAACACGGCCAGCATTGTATTCAGCTGTCTGACTGAAACATTGATCATGATCAATTTTGCTGCCATAGGGACCTTATTGAAATTCGATTTAAGCTCGAGTACTTTTCTAATGCTTGCCGGAGCATCGCTTGTTCACTTTGTGATATCAGTCGTTTCAGGTAATATCACATTTAAAGCGAGCAAAACCTTTGATTTTGCAGCAAGCATACTGCTGGCTGTATGCTGCGGAATAATATTGTATTGTCATAAAAGTTATATTTCCATGTCCATTTTCCTTACGAGCATAGTGGCAGTATCCCTGCGCATGCCTTTGCTCAAATCTTCAATAATTTCATCTCTTTATTATATTGTCTTTATACTTTCTATAAAATATGGCTCTGATGAAAATTTTGACACTCTGTTTACAGGCATGGGTGCCATGTTTTTATTTTGTGCGGCAGTTTACATATGCCATTGCTTTTCAAATATTGAGAGTGAAAAGATTGGGCAGGACGAGACCATAATAGAATTTTTGGATGAAAAGATCAAGCTTACGCATAAGCTTGCAAGCAAGGATGAGGAACTTAAAGAAACATACTGGGATATGGTTGAAACATTGATGGGCGTGATCGAGGCAAGGGATAATTTTACAGGCGGCCATTCGGTAAAGGTATGCGAGTATTCTGTGAAGTTGGCAAAAAAGATAGGGTTGAGCGATGATGAAATTTCAAATATAATGAAAGCATCGATACTCCATGATATAGGTAAGATGGGAATACCTGATAACATATTGCTAAAGCCTGGTTCACTTTCAAAGGATGAGTACAATACGATAATGACCCATCCTGAAATAGGATGCAGCATACTGTCGAGAGTAAGGGGCCTTGAAGATATACTTCCTCTGATACTGTATCACCACGAGAGAGTCGACGGCACAGGCTATCCATACGGAATTAAGGGCGACAAGATACCAATAGGAGCCAGGATAATCGCAATAGCCGATGCATATGATGCCATGACATCAAACAGGCCTTACAGGAAGGCGCTTGTCAAGAAGGAAGCCAAAAAAAGGCTTCTGGAAGCATCGGGAACTCAGTTTGATCCGGAGCTTGTCAATAAATTTATGGAGATAATAGAAGAAGACAATATAGATACCATGGACAATTACAGGCATGTTGATGAAATCAAGAAACATGTCGGCATTGGATAAGGTTCTTATAAAAACCGGTATGGCAAAGTGATATACTATGGATATAATAAATATATCCTAAAAGGGGAGAATGTGATGGTACATTATGTTAAAACGATAGATGAACTTGTTGAACTGGTAGATAAGGAATTCAGCGGGATTAATGCATTCTGCCCTATTTGCAAAAGCAGCATAGGTACGGTAAACATTCCGGATGTTGAGCTTGGGCTGCCCGCTTTGAAATTTACGCAGTTTAAATCCTCAGGGGTGTTTTGTACACAAGGGCATTGTATAATCTCTATGGAAGAAGAAAAAAAGCACAAGATTAGAGAGCAGCATGAAGATAATGAGGGTTTGTACAAATTGCATATCGATGATTTGGGAATAAAGGTCTTTGAAGTGATGAAGGCGATAAAGCCGTATCTTAACATGGATGATTCCATACCAAATTCCCAAATATATTGGATGCTTATGAACAATAATAAATCAAATTATATCAAAAGCATGTCTTATAAGGATGCAGTCAAACTTTTAGACAAACTTGAGGAGCTTGGCGCAAGGGTTCAACTGGTAAAATGCTCATAGCATTTTACTAAAATCTGCACCCGGCCTTTTTTTATGCCTTTTTGTTAAGCACAATTATAAATATGTTACAGTGCGGTGGGTATGGCAGGACAGGCAGCCGGCAGAGTGGTGTTGATTATATGCCAAAGCAAGGGTATACTTGATTTGTTAGTTTTTTAAGGAGGTACGTTTAATGGTGAATATAACCAAACAACTTGCTGCAGAACTAAGGGTAAAGGAATGGCAGATAGAAAACACTATAGCTTTGATTGATGAAGGCAATACCATTCCTTTCATAGCAAGGTATAGAAAAGAGAAAACCGGGGAACTTGATGATAATGTATTAAGAAAGCTTGAAGAAAGGCTGACATATTTAAGAAACCTGGAAGGAAGAAAGCAGGAAGTAATAAGGCTGATAGGCGAACAGGGCAAACTTGATGATGAGTTAAAAGCTAAAATAGAGTCTGCCGAAATACTAACCGAAGTGGAAGATCTATATCGCCCGTATAAGCCAAAGAGAAGGACCAAAGCCACTATAGCCAAAGAGAAAGGGCTGGAGCCTTTAGCAGATAAATTGGCAGCCCAGGATATTTATGAGGGAAGCATAGATGATATAGTGCTCCCGTTTGTGGATCCTGATAAAGGCGTGAAAGATAAAGAAGAAGCTCTGCAAGGAGCCATGGATATAATAGCTGAAAACATTTCGGATAATGCCGAATACAGAAAATATATAAGAAATATCACATACAGAGAAGGGGTATTGATCGTAAAGGGGATCAAGGGCAGTCAAAAATCCCCGTATGAGATGTATTATGATTTCAGTGAACCTGTAAAGCATATAGCGCCCCACAGGATACTTGCAATAAACAGGGGCGAGAGAGAGGAATTCCTGTCTGTAAAGATAGATGCACCTGTTGAGGAAATATTGAACAAACTCTATGTATGGGTGCTTTCCAAAGAGATTTCAAAAACATCGGAATATGTAAAAAGAGCGGCTGAAGATGCATACAAAAGGCTCATTGCCCCGTCTATTGAGAGGGAGATAAGGTCTGAACTTACCGACAAAGGTGAAGAACAGGCCATAAAGGTCTTTGCATCCAACCTTCACAGCCTGCTCATGCAGCCGCCTGTAAAAGGAAAGGTCGTTCTTGGATTCGATCCAGGATATAGGACAGGCTGCAAGGTGGCAGTCGTGGATGATACGGGCAAACTTTTGGATACTGCAACCGTATATTCCACTGCTCCCCAAAACGATGTTGAGGGCACCGAGAGGAAACTTAAAGAATTTATCGATAAATATGATGTAGATATCATATCTCTTGGAAACGGAACGGCCTCAAGGGAATCCGAAAAGATAATATCAGAACTTCTGTCTGAAATAGATAAAAAGGTTTACTACGTGATAGTGAGCGAAGCCGGGGCTTCCGTGTACTCTGCATCTGAACTCGGTGCCAAGGAATATCCAGATGTGAATGTATCCTTAAGGGGAGCGATTTCCATTGCGCGAAGGCTTCAAGATCCCCTGTCTGAACTTGTAAAGATAGATCCAAAGTCGATAGGAGTTGGGCAATACCAGCATGATGTCACGCCAAAGAGGCTCGATGAATCCCTAAAAGCTGTGGTGGAGGATGCTGTAAACAGTGTGGGAGTCGACTTGAATACTGCATCGGTATCCCTCCTTCAATATGTTTCAGGCATAAACAGCAGCGTTGCCCAAAATATTGTTGATTACAGGGAAGAAAACGGCAAGTTCAAAAGCAGAAGTGAACTTATGAAAGTAAAAAGGCTTGGAGACAAGGTATTTACACAGTGCGCAGGATTTTTAAGGGTGCCTGAAAGCGATAATGTGCTTGACAATACCGGAGTGCATCCTGAATCATATGAGGCATGCCAGAAATTTCTCAAGAGGCTTGGCTATGACATTGATGATGTTAAAGACAGAAAGCTGTATAACATGGAATCATTTGTAAAACTGTTGGGGGAAGAAAAGCTGTCGGAGGAGATAGGAATAGGCGTTCCAACTATGAGGGATATAATAAAGGAGCTTATGAAGCCCGGAAGGGACCCGAGGGAGGAACTCCCAAAGCCCATACTGATGACGGGCGTAATTGAGATGACCGATTTAAAACCCGGCATGATATTGAATGGAACGGTCAGGAATGTTGCTGATTTCGGAGCCTTTGTGGATATAGGAGTCCACCAGGATGGACTTGTACATATATCTCAGCTTGCCGATAAGTTTGTAAAACATCCCCTTGATGTTGTGAAAGTTGGGGATATTGTAAAGGTAAAAGTCCTTGATGTAGATGTAGAAAGAAAGAGGATATCGCTTTCCATGAAGGATATATAACTTGATTGAATTGATTAGGCCATGTAATTAGTGCCAATTTTTGAGCAATCCAAGTAAGTGATGTGAATGCTCAAAATCAACATCTTTGTTTGATATGGTTATTATAAGGGGGGATTATGGATGATACTTATTAAAAATGGCAAGATACTTACAATGGCAGGTAAAACATATGAAAGCGGCTGCGTACTGATTGACGGCAGCAAGATTGTAGATGTTGCCGAGAATTTAAAGCCGTCGCCAAAAGATGAAGTAATAGACGCTAAGGGAATGGTGGTCATGCCCGGTATAATCGATGCACACTGCCACCTTGGTATGTTTGAAGATTCTATGGGGTTTGAAGGAGATGATGGGAACGAAGATACGGATCCTGTAACTCCCCATTTAAGGGCGATAGATGCTATAAATCCCATGGATAGGAATTTCAAGGAGGCATATGAAGCCGGAGTTACGACGGTTATGACAGGGCCTGGAAGCGCCAATGCTATCGGAGGCCAGTTTGCAATAATAAAAACATACGGCAGACGGGTGGATGATATGATTGTGAAAGCACCTGCTGCGATGAAGATAGCTTTTGGAGAAAATCCAAAGACAGTGTACCATTCTAAAAACAGGATGCCTTCCACCAGGATGGGTACGGCTGCGCTTATAAGGGAAGCACTCATGAAGGCTGTAGACTATAAAGAGAGAAAAGAGAAGGCAAATGGAGATCCCGAAAAAATGCCTGCTTTTGATATGAAGATGGAAGCGCTTTTGCCGGTATTGAGGAAGGAGATTCCTCTTAAAGCTCACGCCCACAGGGCCGATGATATGTTTACCGCAATCAGGATTGCGAAAGAGTTCGGCCTTAAGCTTACGCTTGATCATGTTACGGAAGGCGGACTTATAGTAGACATATTAAAGAAGGAAAATATACCGCTGATTGTTGGTCCAAGCTTTGGGGAAAGATGCAAAATCGAACTTAAGGAACTCTCATTTAAAACTCCGGGCATACTTTCAAACGCCGGCTTGAAAATTGCGTTGATGACAGATCATCCCGTAATACCGATACAACATCTGGTAATGTCTGCTGCATATGCGGTCAAAGATGGAATGAAGCATGAAGAAGCATTGAAGGCCATAACAATAAATCCGGCTGAAATACTTGGAGTTTCAGACAGGCTTGGAAGTATTGAGACTGGAAAAGATGCCGATATAGCTATATTTGACGGTGACCCCTTGGACATAATGTCAAGAACCACCCATGTATTCATAAACGGCAAACAGGTTTATAAGAAATAGTATAATGCATGCATCATCACAAATTACAAATAATGTAAAATGAAAATCGATACTGTAAAATTTTATATAAAAAGTACGAGTTTGGAATTGACCTCCTCCCATTTTTATACTAAAATAGGAACTGTTGCAGGGTATTGGGGGTATGCATAATATGGATAGATTGCTCAACAGGGAAATAATAAATCAAAGAAGACAGCTTGAATATCTGATTCGAAGCAAAAAAAGCCTTCAGAATAAAGATGTTTTAAACTGCAGCAAAAAGTTGGACGTGCTTATTATACAGTACCATGAGATTATTTCACATAAACGCAATCTGAATATAATCAGTTGATACAGTTTATTTTCCCGCAAGTTGCCTATAAATATATTTGATAAAACGACTGCAACAATATTAAATATTGTAGCCTTAACAAGGAAGGCAATTAACTCCACTGTAATCTGGCAGTGGAGTTTTTATTTGAAGTGAAATATCAATATAAACCGGATTGATATCTTGTTATTTATATATGTCAACAAGCAAACCCTCTATATGCTCGATTTTATTTACAACGCTTATGGTTCCCTTTTCCTCAACTAAAACAGCCTGGGTCAGTTCATCCAATTCCTTATTTATGATTTTTACAAAAGCAGAAGGATTTCCGTCATAGAGGCTGCGCAGTTTTTCTACGCGGTAAGCATCCTCTAATACGAGTGAAAGGTATTCCTTTATATTTTTCTTATACTCACGCACGTCGCCTATATTTGGATCCTCTATTATTTGCCTGCCCTTTTTTTTGATGCTGTCGAGGAGCTTCCCAAGATGGTTATCATTTTCACGTTTAGTTGCTGAATTAAACTGTTCGGAAAAACCGGTTTCAACTTTTTTATTGGATATTGGTTTGTTGTAGTTTACTCCGCGTTTTGGATCTGTCTTTGATATCTCCATAAAAATCCTCCTTAAAACAATATTAGAATAGGATTGCTCAAAAAATCAACATTATAATGCATCAGTAGAAAATTTCGATTACCAAGGTTATTTTTTATAAATCGTAATCATATCGTAAAAATAACAAAAGCATTTTCATATTAAAGTATAACATAGGAGTCGGTCATATGCTTATAAAAGCCAAGAACTGCAGTTTGTGCATGAGACCATTTATTTTCGAATCTTCGCAATGCAGCCAGATAATAGTAGGTCAGGGGAAGATAGATTCTAAAATCGTATTTCTTGCAAAATGTCCGTATTGCGGCGCTGAGACATGCGTTGAGATGCCTTGGAGTGAATACAAGGTTATAGATTATTGATTTTTGCGGATTTTAGGAATTGAATATAAAAATCGCTCATATATCCATATGGGTGTGTAAACATATAGAGGAGGGTTTCCCCTCCTCGTGCATTTATCAGGCTTTATTGCTGCATCCTAATACGTCTTTTATTTTGTGGCGTACCATATTTTCGATTGCTTCTCTTCCTGGTCCTAAGTATTTCCTTGGATCGAACTCTTCAGGATGCTCGAAGAATACTTTCCTGATCGAAGCCGTCATAGCCAGCCTTAGATCCGTATCTATGTTTATTTTACATACAGCCATTGTAGCTGCCTTTCTTAACATCTCTTCTGGAACACCTTTTGCTCCTGGAAGATTTCCGCCGTACTTGTTGCACAGAGCAACAAATTCTTGTGGAACCGATGATGATCCGTGAAGCACTATAGGGAATCCTGGAAGAAGTTTTTGAACTTTTTCAAGCCTATCAAAATCAAGCCTTGGTTCGCCCTTGAACTTGTATGCGCCATGGCTTGTTCCGATTGCTATGGCAAGTGAATCTACTCCGGTTCTTTCAACGAATTCTGCAGCCTGGTCTGGGTCCGTGAATAGCGCATCTTTAGCCGATACACTTACAGCATCTTCAATGCCTGCGAGCTTTCCGAGTTCGCCTTCAACGACTATTCCTTTCGAATGAGCATAATCCACAACCTGTTTTGTAAGCCTTACATTCTCTTCAAACGGATATTTTGAACCATCTATCATGACAGATGTGAATCCACCATCAACGCATGATTTGCAAAGCTCAAAGCTGTCGCCGTGATCAAGGTGCAACACTACTGGAAGTCCTGATTCTTCAACCGCAGCTTCAACCAGCTTTTTCAAATATATTGGGCTTGCATACTTTCTTGCTCCTGCAGAGGCCTGTAGAATAACCGGTGCGTTTTCTTTCTTGGCTCCATTGATTATACCCTGAACTATCTCCATATTGTTCACGTTAAAAGCTCCGATAGCATACTTTCCTTCATATGCTTTCTTGAACATTTCTTTAGATGTTACTAGCGGCATAATATCCTCTCCTTTTTTTATAAATGATCATATGTATATAAAGTGTATTGATATGTGATACTGCTAATGGATCACATTCGTCCCAGATGGACTGCCATCTGACAAAACTATTATTAACTATTATTGGTTAATAGTCAATAGTTTAGATGAGGTTGTGATATCAATTTATTTAGCTCTGTTTAACAAGGATGTTGATTTTGAGCATCCTGTTCGCCAGTTCGCACTTTTTAAGTTCTAAGGCTCATTGCCTTGTTCATCAAGAACTTTTGCAAACTCACTTTGTTCAGACAAGCAAAAGTTCTAGGATTCACTTCGGCAATTTTGCCAAGAACTTAGCAAAAGTGTTCGCACCGCTCACCTGGATTGCTCAAAAAATCAACATTATACTTTAGCATAGCCATTTATTTTTCTATATCAAAATATGTTCTTAAGATTGAATTTTTCTTTCTCGTATATGTGTTCTATCATAAACTTCAGGTTTTCAAGTTCAGATAATGATAATGGCAAGTTTTTGGTCCTTATATACTCCTTTGATTTCAGCATGGATACTTCGATATTGTCGATCTCAATGTGATCTGTTAAAAGCGCCCATGATTTTTCAGTATCATCCCATTTGCTATTTATATCATCTATGGCTGATTTTGCCTCGATCCATTTTCCGTTATTTATAAGGGATGACGCATACTCGATCGATTCAACGATTTTGCTTGAGGAGCTATGTATATATCTTACCGTCATAGAACTCGATACTATTATTGCCAATAGTGCAATCAGTGAAATTATAAATTTTTTCATGCGTTTTCACCTGTCTTTTAAATTTTGCTTTTTCTGATAGAAAAATTTTCCCGCTGAGTCCAGTCCTGCAAACAGCACTTGTTTATATGACAGCACGCCGTTTTTATCAAGTACGTTTTTCAAATCGGTTTCACTTATTTTGGCGATTATCAAATTCTGCTTTATCACTTCGCCATCTATTATCAGGGTTATGGGGAGCCTTTCCTGATCAACGCTCAAGTTAAAGTCCTGTGGCGTTGCAGGTCTTTTTAAAGACTTGGGCACCACGCTTAACTGACCCTCGGTTTCAAGTATTGCGAACTCTACATCTTTTATGTCCGGATAGCCTTTTACTCTTAACTGTTCCAACAAATCGTTTATATTGAAATAAAGTTTTGAAAGCTCTTTTTCCATTATCTTTCCGTCTTCGATCAATATGCTTGGCCTGCCGCAGATAAATGCCCTGGCTTTTACGCTTTTCAATGAAATAAATGATAGCATTATCTGGGCCGTCATCAATATCAGAATTGGTACTATTCCATACAACAGAGGTATGCCCGTATTTTGCATTGGCACTGCGGCGAGCTCTGAAATTATTATTGTTATTACAAGTTCAAAAGGCTGAAGCTGTCCAATCTGCCGCTTCCCCATTATTCTCATCACAATAAGCACTACAAAATAGAGTATTACCGAACGCATTATTACGATAATCATTTTTGCGCCTCTTTCTTGTAATTTGTATTTCGATATGGGCCTTATTTAACAAAGATGTTGATTTTAAGCATCTTTATCTTGCTCAGTTGGATTGCTAAAAAATCAACATTAAATTTCAATACAGCTTTAATTTAACCATATCATGGTACTTATATTCGCATGTGATTTAAAAGCTTCTAAAATTGCTAGAGCCATCTCAAAGGATAAATCACGGCAAAGTGATAAGACTATTATTGAATCATTTTAAAAATATGGCCTCTGCAATTAATTGAGCTGGATTTATATTTACTTTACAGATGGCATCGTATATATGATAGAATAATATTATGACATTTAATCGCGGTGCCCTAACATCACCGGATGTGGGGCATCCGCTTGCATAAAGGAGATGTGGCATTTGAGAGTGAGATTTGAAAAGTTTGAAAGGAAATATAATTTTCAGCTTCCTGATTCATATAAATTGTTGATAGCGGAGATGGGCGACGGATATGTGATTGGAAATTGTGAATTCTATTCGGCTTCTGATTTTATCGATAATAATCTGAGAGCAGGAGGAGCGATGGAGGTAGGGCTTTTCCCGTTTGGGGGACTTGGAAACGGTGACTGCTTCTGCTTTTTAAAATATGGAGAAAATCCTGAAGAGTATTATATAGTTCTTTGGCTCAACGAAACATATAACTATGTGATATTGAATTCAACATTTGACAACTTCCTGTATAATTGCATGATACAGGAATATAAAGCCTTGCTCTATCCTGATGAATATATGGCCGAAGGCTCAAAGGATGAATATGAAGAGTGCATCGATAAAATAAACAGCGTATCGTCTTTATTTGATTTTAACCTTGAAGAAGTGGAAATGGCAAAAAACGAGAGCGATTTAAATTCTCTTATATTGAACCGTGATCCTTCTGCGGTACAGCTTTTATGCCAGGAAGGGCGAAAGATGCTGGCATCTGAGAATGAAGAGGGCGTAAAATATTTAAAAAGGGCTATGTGCTTTTCTCCGGACTATACTGCCCATTATTATATACTTTCCAAATATTTGATGAAAGTTGATGCAAAGGAGGCTGTGAAACTACTGTATAAGAGTGCATTGACGCCTGTTGCCGCATCAGGGTACAGCTATTGGGAAGAAGATGATATAGGCGTTCCCGAAAATGTGCTTGATGAAATATTCTCCACATTGTCCTTAAACAGGGAGATGCTTCCGAAGCAATACAGGGAATCACTTTATATGAGTTTTATAATGGAGCAGAGACCGTATGACTCGGATTTCAGGTTTGTATTTGCCAAGAAGCTCTTTGATGATGGCGAGTACTTGCAATCGATAAAAGAATTCAACAATGTCTTGATTTTAACCGAGGATTATAAACTTAAAATAAAAGTGCTCGACATGCTCATCCCGATATATGAAAAGGTGGGTTTGGTTTGGGCTTCGGCAATATGCAGAAAGGATATCAAATATATAAAGGGCCTGAAAGCATGAATCCTATTTGATTTAGGAGGTATTGTGCGATGAAATCAAAAGTTTTCAAAAAGTCTGATTGCATAATGATTGCCGCATTGATACTGCTTATGGTTTTATTTCTATACCACGGCATTGACATCGATTATAAAATTGAAGATGAAAATATAAAAATCAACTGGTTTACAGGTGTGAGCATACCTTTTAAAGATATTGAAAGCGTAAAAATGTTAGACAGCACTCCAAATATGATTAAAATAATGGGCATGGATTTCATGAACATAAGACAGGGCATATATTCTCTTGAAGGCATAGGAAGGGTAAAGATGTATGCCAGGGATATAAGAAGAAAGATGGTGCTGGTCAAAACAAGCAAGATGACATATGCTTTGACTCCAAAGGATCCAATTCAATTCACAAAACTTCTATTAGAGCATAATGAATAAGTCACAATCACAGGAAAGTCCAGCCTTATTTTAAGACCAGCATCTTTGTTTAACATTACCAAAGATAAAAGAGCTTTTTTATGAAAAGCTCATTGAATCAAAAAACAGTCAACTTTGTTGATTATATAATTATATTATTTATAGAGAATATAGAGGATTGATGTATATGGAAACTATAAAAGTTAAAATAGATAATACAAGTGTTATTTGTCCAAAAGGCATAAAGCTGGTTGAACTTGTAAAAAAATTCTATAAGGGCGACCAGAAGGATGTAATAGCCGCAATGGAGGATAATTCGCTTGTCGAACTTGTTGAGCCCATTTATGAGGACTGCAGCGTGGAGTTTTTGACGCTGTCCTCGTATCAGGCAAGAAGGATATATGCAAGAGGGCTTTCTTTTGTGCTTATAAGAGCCGCGATGGAGGTGTTCCCCGGATGCACTGTGTCGATTGAGCATTCCATAAATAAGGGATTGTACGGGGAAATACACAAATCGGACGGACTTAATAAAAAAGATGTTTCGCTTATCGAAAACAGGATGAGGCAGATAATAAGCAAGGACGAACCTTTTGAAAAACATACCATACCCATGAGCCGGGCGCTCGACATGTTCAAAAGGTATAACCAGAAAGATAAACTCAGGCTTTTTAAATACTGGAAGGATGATACGGTAGATGTGTACAAATGCGGCTGGATGTATGACTATTTCTATGGAAAAATGGTGCCGTCCACAGGCTATCTTAAAATATTCCAGCTTGTTTTCTATAAACCCGGTTTTGTACTGAGATATCCTGAAATATATTCTCCATCCACCATTCCGCCGTATGTGGAGCAAAAAAAATTGTTCAATATATTCAGGGAAGCGGAAAAGTGGGCTGATATACTCGACGTTGCGGATGTCGGAGCTTTGAACGATAAAGTCGCATCACACGAAATAGGAGACATGATAAGGGTGTCGGAAGCGCTCCACGAAAAAAAGATAGCAAACATTGCTGACATGATCTCTCAAAAAAAAGATTCGGTAAAGATAGTGCTTATCGCAGGGCCTTCATCATCAGGCAAGACGACATTTTCAAAGAGGCTTGCGATACAGCTTAAGGTTAACGGTCTCAAACCTTTCCCAATATCGCTTGACAATTACTTTTTGGAGCGGGGCTATACCCCGAGGAAATCTTCAGGGGAATATGATTTTGAATCTATTTATGCGCTTGATATAAAACTGTTCAATGAACAGCTTAAAAGTTTGCTAAACGGCGAGGAAATAATGCTTCCTACGTTTAACTTTATTACGGGTAAAAGGGAATACAAGGGTGAGAAACTAAAACTTGATGAGGGAATGATATTGATTGTCGAAGGCATACATGGATTGAATGAGATACTTACAAGCGAAATACCATGGGAGAACAAATTCAAAATATATGTAAGCGCTCTCACTCAACTTAATATAGACAATCATAACCGTATACCGACTACGGACGTCAGGATAATAAGAAGGATTGTAAGGGATAATAGGACCAGGGGCAGAAATGCCGAGGCAACACTTTTAAGCTGGCCTTCCGTAAGAGAAGGGGAGGACAAAAATATATTCCCGTTCCAGGAAGAAGCAGATGTGATGTTCAACTCTACTCTTGTATATGAGCTGGGTGTGCTTAAAAAATATGCCGAGCCTCTTTTAGAGGATATAGGAAAGGAAAGCAAGGCATATTCGGAGGCTGTAAGGCTTTTGAAGTTTTTAAGTTACTTTTTGCCTGTAGGAGAGACTGATATTCCTCAAAATTCAATAATAAGAGAGTTCATAGGTGGAAGCTGCTTTTATACTGAAGAATGAAATAGCGTTTGTATTATTACCTTAAAAAAGGTAAAAAATATATATATGGGAAAAAGATTTATGATTTATGGTTTTGCAGGGTGGTGCGTTGAGGTATTCTGGACTGGGATCGGCTCGTTGCTAAGGGGGAACATAAAGCTTCAGGGTTGGACATATATATGGATGTTCCCTATATACGGGCTGGCTGTTTTCATGGAGCCCATACATGATAAAATGCGGAGCTGGCATTTTGTTTTTAGAGGAGGTGTTTATACAGCTCTTATATTTTTGACTGAATACACGAGCGGCTGGATGTTAAGAGTGATTACAGGATTATGCCCATGGGATTACAGCGGTTCTCCATCATCGGTCAACGGTTTGATACGGCTGGATTATGCACCTGCATGGTTTGTTGCGGGACTGCTTTTTGAAAGGCTCCATGACTGGCTTATGGGAGTTGAAGAATTTCGAAACGCATGAAACATTTTGCCAAGTTGATACTTGTTGATAAAGTAAATATGCTGAATTGCATCAAATCGAAATTTGAGCGGTTATGCAAGGACATATGTTGTCCTGTTAAACACAATATTGTATTTTCAGGTTTAAGTATATAGAACATTCTGCTAATATGGTCTTGCATGTTCTAGTTAGGCTCTGCTCAATTGTAATGTTGATTTTTTTGAGCAGTCCGAGTGAATAGGATATTCAAAAAAATCAACATTTTCGTTTAACGCAGCCTTTAATAATTTGGAGGTGTAAAATGAAAAGGATATTGGTAACCGGTGCGTTAGGCCAGATAGGCACGGAATTGGTACTTAAACTTAGAGATATTTATGGTGAAGGCAATGTGGTCGCAAGCGATATAAAAAGGAAGGATTGTCCTAAAATAGTCGAGTCGGGACCATTTGAAATAGTTGATGTAGTACAAGCACATCAAATCGCAGATGCTGCAAAAAAATATGATGTGGATATGATAATACACCTTGCAGCCCTATTATCGGCAGTGGGAGAAGCAAATCCGGCCAAAGCATGGAAAATAAACATGGGAGGGCTTTTCAATACTCTTGAGGTGGCAAGGGAGCTTAAATGCTCGGTATTTACCCCAAGCTCGATTGGAGCTTTCGGAAATTCCACTCCAAAGGATAACACTCCCCAGGATACCATACAAAGGCCTGATACGATGTACGGCGTAACAAAAGTCGCAGGTGAGTTGCTTTGCGATTATTATTTTCATAAGTATGGCGTGGATACGAAAGGTGTGCGTTTTCCAGGGCTTATATCATATGAAACGCTCCCCGGAGGAGGAACTACCGATTATGCGGTTCATATATACTATGGTGCGGTTAAAGACCGCAGGTATACATGCTACATCAAAAAGGGCACATATATGGATATGATGTATATGCCTGATGCATTGAATGCGGTAGTTACGCTCTGCGAGGCAGACCCGTCAAAGCTCATTCACAGGAATGCGTTCAATATTTCGGCTATGAGTTTTGCACCTGAACATATCTATAATGAGATTAAAAAGAATATTCCTGAATTCGAGATGGATTATGATGTCGACCCGGTAAGGCAGAGGATTGCGGAATCCTGGCCCAATTCGCTCGATGACAGTGCGGCAAGGGCAGAGTGGGGATGGAAGCCACACTATGATTTAACTTCTATGACAAAGGATATGCTTAAAAAGCTGAATGAGAAATTAAAATAAAGGTGATACCACCATTATTTAATGAAAATAGAGATTGCATATTCAGGTATTTTAAGGCACAGTCTGGAAACATTAATGTACAACAATAAATAGACTATTGACATAAGTTTATGCGATATGTAAAATAATAATCGCATATGATATGTTTTCAATGATGGGAATGAGTAGGCATGCTTGCCATAACAGAGAGCCGGTTTTAGGTGTGAGTCCGGTATGAGGAACATGTTGAATGAAGTCCTGGAGAATCCGTTAGGATAATATGTTCGAAGCGGATGGTATCCCTCCATTAAAGGGAATCAAGTGGGCATTGCTAAGTTAGGTGGTACCGCGGAAGATGACCTTCCGTCCTATTTTGGACGGAAGGTTTTTTCATAAAAAGAGGAGGTTTCTATTATGAGCGAAGTAAGAACGAGATTTGCACCCAGTCCGACCGGGTATATGCATATAGGCAATTTGAGGACTGGGCTTTATGCGTACCTGCTTGCTAAAAGGTATGGCGGAAAATTTATATTAAGGATTGAGGATACTGATCAGGAAAGGTATGTTGAAGGCGCGGTCGATGTGATATACAATGTGCTGAAAATAACCGGCCTTAAGCATGACGAAGGACCTGACATAGGAGGGCCTTATGGTCCATATGTGCAGAGCGAACGCAAGGATATATATAAAAAGTATGGAGATAAGCTTGTGGATTTAGGCGGTGCATATTACTGCTTCTGCTCTAAGGAGGAGATTGCAGATGTAAGGGAGCATTATAACAACGGCAGCCAGGGACCTTTCAAATATAATGATCCGTGCAGGTATTTGTCCACAGAGGAAGCAAGAAAAAGGATAGCTGCAGGCGAGTCCTATGTGATAAGGCAGAGGATCCCTGATACCGGAACTACGACATTTGAAGATGCCGTATTTGGCAAGATCACAGTGGAGAACAGCACATTAGACGAGAGTGTGCTTCTAAAATCGGATGGACTTCCCACATACAACTTTGCAAATGTTGTGGATGATCATCTTATGAAAATAACCCATGTTATGCGAGGAGTCGAGTACCTTCCTTCAACTCCTAAGTATAACCTTCTTTATAATGCATTCGGATGGGAGATTCCCACATATATACATCTTCCCCACATTGTAAAGGAAGACGGCAAGAAACTCAGCAAGAGGGAAGGCGATGCTTCATTTGACGATTTTTATAATAAGGGTTATCTTGTAGATGCTATTGTAAACTATATCGCTTTGCTTGGATGGAATCCAGGGACCAAGCAGGAGATTTTTTCACTCAAAGAGCTGGAAGAACAGTTTAGCATAGAAGGTTTGAGTAAATCTCCTGCAATGTTTGACATAAAAAAATTGAACTGGCTTAACGGAGAATATATAAGGAAGATGCCGCTGGAGGATTTCCACAAGATGGCTTATCCATACTACAAAAAAGTTATAACAAGGAAGGACATCGACCTTATGAAAATAAGCAGGCTTCTTCATGATAGGACCGAGGTATTTTATGAAATACCCCAGAATATAGATTTCTTTGAGAAGCTTCCTGAGTACGATATAAATTTGTATGTCCACAAAAAAATGAAGACCAACCTTGTAAATTCCGCAGAGAACCTTAAAGCAGCGTATGAAGCCTTAAAATCATTGGATGTATGGAATGAAGAGAATGTAGAAGCGGCTTTGAAGGGAACTATACAAAAGTTGGGAGTTAAAAACGGACAGGTATTCTGGCCGGTTAGGACCGCATTGTCGGGGAAGCAGTTTACTCCCGGAGGAGCCATTGAGATTGCAGGAGTGCTTGGAAGGGATGAATCGTTAAGAAGGATTGAAATCGGCTTAAAAAAGCTTTCAGATGTATAAAGGGCTTACTTTATATCGGATGTGAAATTGAAATAGGACTTTAAAAATTAGGCTCTGTTTAACAAAGCTGTTGATTTTTGAGCATCCCATTCGCCTGTTCGCACTTTTTAAGTTCTAAGGCTTATTGCTCTCGTTCATCAAGAACTTTTGCAAACTCACTTCGTGAGTCACAAAAGTTCTAGGATTCACTTCGGCAATTTCGCCAAGAACTTATCAAAAGTGTTCACATTGCTCACTTGGATTGCTCAAAAAATCAACATTATACTTTAATATAGCCAAAAATTATCATAATA
>CALCDS010000416.1 GCA_937900065.1 uncultured Clostridiaceae bacterium
ATTAATGCAGTTTTGATATTTTGCTAATAAATCAGGCAGATTAGACTGTATTCGCAGCCTAATCTGCCTGATTTATTTTTCCTCTTCAACCTTTTCCATCTTTGATATCGATACTTCATAAGCCGTTTTGGTAAGCACTTCTCCCTCGCCTGATTTTTTCTGATATTCACGGCTTTGCACTCTTCCCCATATCCTTATATGGTCGCCGACTGCCAGCTTCTCGGAAAATCTGGCATTTCTTCCCCAGGCTATCGCAGGTATGTAATCCGATTTATTATAAGGCCTGTTTACTGCAATAAGCATATCAGTAATTTCCCTTCCAAAGGGAGTCGTCCTGTATATGGGTTTTTTACATATGTAACCATCAAGGTATATCTGATTCGGGTTTTTGGTCTTTTCATCGCTGAAGCTTATATCTCTTGCAAAAATAGTTAAAATCAATCGGTTGCCGCCATCCGAATATTTATTGTAGGATCTCAGCTGGCCTTCTATGATTATGTCCCTTCCGATTGATACATCCACACCATCAAGTAGCCTTTCTGAAATTGTTACGGGCAGCATATCCACAGCGTCGCTCAAACGTGGGACTTCAATCATCATATTATAAAATCCTTCACCGTACATTTCATGGCTGTATTCAGGCTTTGATGCTATCTTACCTTCCACATATATCTTGTTTGAAGTTATCACATTATCAGCCATAACCCTCTCTCTCCCTTCGTATTTCAACTTTATAATAAGTCTAAAATATACATATTCACGATATAAAATAATTATGAGGGTTTTTTATAATTCGTCCAGTGTAAAATTAAAAATTTCCGCAATCCCAAATAAACAAATTCCATGGATTGTCTACATTGTCTATTTTTATTTTTTAAGTGGACAATCCATACAATTCTCTCTGTGATAAATTGAAAATCCTCTGTTTATGCGGACGAACTTTACAGATAATCTATATTTTTTTTAGGATATATAAATGAAGGTGTCGACTTTGAGCATCCAGTTTGCCTGCTATCACTTGGAATGCCCAGGATCAACATTGTGTTTTAGATAAGCTGTATGTCTTTGTTTGACGGTTGCTTCATGATAATCTTCCCAGTATTTTTGTATCAAGCGTTTCAACTATCTTTTCCCTTATAATATTGTATGAACTGCTGCAGAAAAACAGCAACATGTCCCCTGCCTTTAAAGAATAGATTATTTCCTCAATATCCGATAAGCTCCCCTCCAAGCATACAATATTACATAGATCGGATTTTAGATAACATAAACCATCCAATACTGATTTGTCCTTCCTCCCGCTAAAAAAATAAATATTGCTTATCTTCAGCGTGAGCGACCACGCCCCGATAATATCTATTATTTTTTTATTTATATATGATAGATTGCTCTCAGGTAAATCGAATACAAGGTATATGTTTCCATAAGGCATATTCTGAATTGCTTCAAAACCGCTTTCAAAACTCAACATTGTATCGCATACATTGTCAACGACCCCAAAGCTGTTCTCATATAATATTTTAAGCCCCAAACTATTTATCCTGCTGTTTAAAGAAGATATCACAAAATCGGACGGTATGCCGCAAAGCAGCGATGTAGTTATTGCCGCAAGCCCGTTATATACATTGTACTGGCCCGGTGATTTTATGGTTACGGGAACCTCCATAGGCTCAATAACCTCATTGTTAAAGCCGGTCAAAGATCTCTGCAAACAATATAGAAAACACACTTCATTGCTGCATTCTATGCTTGATGCGGTAACCGTAGCCTTGCTTCCAAGACCGTAAGTTATCAAATATGTATTTTCTAAATCTATTATTATATTTTTCCAGTTTGCATCGTCAGTATTTAAAACTACGGTCTTCATACCCTTGTTTTGATTTATAAGAGAATTGATTCTGTTTATTCCTTCATCAGTGCCCTCATAAGAACCTTCAGATATTCTGCAGTGAATCAGTATATCAAAATTCCAGTCGTTTACTTTTTTATTCTTCAATAACTCATCATCTATTTCAACTATTATAATACCATTATTGTCTAATTTTTTTAACTGTTTATTTTGTTCAGTATCCGGCAGATTTTTTTTGTCATCTGCATCTTTTTTTACATTGATAATATCAACAGGTATGCCACGCTGATTAAATATGCAATACAGCATGTTGGCTGTCGATGTCTTCCCGTTTGACCCGAAAATCCCTATGGTCAATGGTTTTTTAGTGGAAAGCGAGAACATGTTAACACCCCTTTAAAAAATGTTAGGGATATATAATAAACAAAATGCTTGATTTTGATACTGATTATATGGTATACAGTATGCTCATTTTTATTCTAGCGATCTCTGCTTCCCCGAATTATCTATATAATAGTTATCCTTTATCAAAAGTTCAGATACGATATTGAACCTATATCCATCGCTTCTGAGCTTCTCGATTATGTCGCCAAGCACCTCACAAGATGGCAGGGCATTGTTGTGGAACAAAATTATGGAACCATTATGGACATTTGAGATCACATTTTCATATATGGCTTTTTTGTCCATGCCCTTCCAATCGAGTGAATCAACATCCCATTGTATCATAGTGTACCCCATGTTCCTTACCAATGCGCTTAAATCACTGTCATATTCCCCAAACGGTGCTCTGAAAAGTTTTGTGCCTTTTCCCGTTATTTTTGCTATTTTAGCTTCAGCCTCTTTAATCTCCGAGGCAGCAACCTTCTTTGCCATTCCAACCATCCTTGGATGGGTCAGAGAATGATTCCCTATCTCGCATCCGCTTTCAGCTATTTCGCTTACAATATCCGGATACCTTTCAGCCCATGAGCCCGTTACAAAAAATGTAGCTTTTACATCATATCGATTCAATGTTTCAAGTATGTTGCGGGTGTAATAACTTCCCCATCCCGCATCAAATGTAAGAGCTATCCTTTTATCAGGCACATCCACCGAATATATAGGCATCAACCTGTCGTTATTGAACAGCACGGAAAGAGTGCCCGTCCTCATCTGCTTTGCATAAAATATAGAGATTATAACAACAGTAAATATTATTACAAACCTTTTGATTGTCCTCGACCCTAAAAAAAAATATGCATACCTACACCTCCATATATGGCTGTTGTTATATTATATTATCCTCGCTTTATTTTTATCAACAAAACCATCAATATGGAGTGCATTGCATATTTATTTTCGGCTGTTTCGCCTGTCTAATATTTTAAACTTTGTTCTGTTTAACGAAAATGTTGATTTTTTATGGTTAAGCCGCTTGAGATTAAGACATATGTGTCTGAGTTCTGTTTAACATAGTTGTTGACTCTTTGATCATCCTGCTCGCCTATTCACACTTTTTAAGTTCTAAGGCCTACCTTTAATCATTATATGTCTTTCTCTTTTTTATTATCAGCATTCCAAATATGCTCAAAAGTATGATTGCTGCGCTTATCAGCTTAGCTTCTCTAAATCTTCCGAGCATAAGGCTGTCGGTTCTCATGCCTTCAACAAAAAATCTTCCTATTGAATATAAAATCAGGTATAGGAAAAATACATATCCCTCATACTTGCTCTTTCTTCTGTAAATCATCAATAAAATAAATACTAAAAAATCCCATAATGATTCGTAAAGAAAAGTAGGGTGACGATATACTCCCTCAATAAGCATTCCACGCTGTATGAACTTTGGAAACATGCTTATAAAATCCTTGCTTACCGGGCCTCCAAAGGCTTCCTGGTTGAAAAAATTACCCCACCTGCCTATGGCCTGGCCGAGTATAAGGCTCGGAGCGCATATGTCGGCTATTTTAAAAAAGCTTATCCTTTTAACCCTTGTATATATGATTGCCGCAACAACTGCTCCAATAATTCCGCCGTGAATTGCAAGCCCACCATTTCTTATGGCAAATATATTGATAAGATTATGACTGTAATTTCCCCATTCAAATATTACATAATAAAGCCTTGCGCCTATTACAGCCGACGGTATGCAGTACAGCACCACATCAAGTATGTAATTTTCATCGAATCCGATCCTCCTGCTTTCCTTTAGCGCCAGCAATGTGCCTATGACCATTGCCGAAGCGATAATCACTCCATACCATCTTATATCAAGCCCTAAAATTCTAAATGCAATAGGGTTCACAAAAATACCTCCTTTAAATCAAGCTCTTTAAGTTTATACAGTATAAATTTTAGCTATATCTATATAATACACCACTTTTTATGATACCCAAACTTATCGATTCGAAACAGTCCATTTTATATCAAAGAAAAGTTCAATTTTACACTGGACTGATTATAAAAATTGAAAATTAAGTTAAAAGATATCAGTATTGCTATTATTAAATGTTTTATGCATCTATAACATAATATAACTTTAATAAATTTTCAACAGTGGGATAAATTAATAATAGCAGTAAAATTATTAAATTAATGCTATAAATAAAAAAGGAGGAGATATTATGGCATTGGGACAAAACTCTTCAGGCAGGACCCAATTGGTACCGGATGCCCATCATACTCTCGACAATATCAAATATGAGATAGCTTCTGAATTGAGCATACCTGTGCAACAAGGTTCAGAAGATTATTGGGGCGATATAGCTTCAAGAGATTGCGGGAAAGTTGGAGGCATAATGGTTAAAAGGATGATCGCCCTTGCTGAGAAAGAACTTCTAAACGGTAAATCGCTTGACAAAATCTAATCAACATACAGCTTCAATATAATAAAAAACCCTGCCCGGATTCAATATTCCGAGCAGGGCATAATAAAATCTATGCTTATTTGCTATAAAAGGATTAGCGATAAAATATATACCATCAGTATTGCAGCAATCCCTTCCAGCAGTGTTCCAACAGTCTGTGTCTTATATGCGGTCTTAACATCAAGCCCTCCAAACTGGCTTACCACCCAGAAGTAACTATCATTGGCATGGGATACAGTCATTGCTCCGGCTCCTACGGCTGCAACGACCAGAACCGCTCCCATCACTGAGCTTAAACCAAGGGAAGGAAGGAGCGGATACATCAGTGCCGATGTTGTTACAATCGCCACTGTGGATGAGCCCTGGGCAGTCTTTAAAGCCGCAGCAATTATGAATGGCAGGAATATTCCAAGGTTAAGCCCGCTTAGGCTTTGGCCGATATAGGTGCCGACATTTGTTTGTTTTATAACATTTCCAAGAGACCCGCCTGCTGCGGTTACAACCAATATGATGGCGGCATCCTTTATGGAAGCACCAACCCATTCATTTAATGTTTCCATATTAAACTTCGGCAGAAGTGTAAATGAGAAGAACATTCCTATGAGAAGAGCATTTACAGGTGTTCCAAAGAAAACGCATATTGTCTTGAACACGCCCTTGCCGAATGGATTGGACGGAAAACCTGCTATTGACCCTATAGCCATTAAAAGTATAGGTATAATAATCGGTGCAAATGATTTCCATGCCGATGGAAGCTTGCCTTTCTTTTCCAATTCAGCTTCATACGTATCAAGGTTATCTTCAGCATCAAATTTGCTTGTATATTTAGGACCTTGCTTTATTGCAAACAAATATCCAACAAGAGCAGCCGGTATTGCTACAACCATGCCTACCAGTATTACCAGAAGAAGGTTTTCAACCTTCAGGTTGGCAGCTGCTGCGATAGGTCCAGGTGTCGGCGGTACAAGGGTATGTGTTGCATAAAGTCCTGTAGAGAGAGCTATTGTCATTGTAACCATGGATGTTTTTGTCCTCTTTGCAAGGCTCTTGTTTAGCGAGGAAAGAATGACAAACCCTGAATCACAGAATACCGGAATTGAAACTATGTATCCTATGATACTCATTGCAAGAGCCGGCCTTTTTTTACCTACGAGTTTGATTACAACGTCAGCCATTTTTATTGCAGCCCCTGACTTTTCAAGTATTGTGCCTATTATGCATCCGGCAATTATTACAATCCCTATGCTTGTTAGAGTGCCTCCAAAACCGGAATTAATAGCATCGGCAACCTTTGCAGTCGGGATTCCGCCCATAAATGCCAGAAGATAGCTTGCAAGTATTAATGCCAGAAACGGGTGCATCTTGAATTTTGAAGTTACGATTACAATAAATAAGATTGTAATTACAAGTGCAAGAATTAACATTAAACCTGATGTCATCAATATTTCCTCCCTTTTATTTTAATTTAGGCTCTGCGAGCCCTTATAATCCATTTTGTTTTTCAAGCTCAACATTTATCTCAAGCATATTCTAATTTAATTTGACTCTTGTCAGCTTAATGGCGCACGGCCAAAATTAACCTCATTATCCTCTCTGCCGCATCTTCCAAAAGCCGTTCACAATTTTCAACGGATTCTTCCAATGTCATAGGCTTGTCTGCGATACAAAATATGCTTGCAAATCCTTTTTTGTAAAGTGTATCGGCATCCTTTCCAATGCCTCCTGCTATTGCAATTACAGGGATCCCATATTTTGATGCAACCTTTGCAACCCCGTAAGGTGTCTTTCCAAAGGCTGTTTGAAAATCTATCATGCCCTCGCCTGTAATTACGAGGTCTGCGTCTTTTATCCTACTTTCAAGGGATACAGTTTTGGTCACTATTTCAATCCCCTTCTCAAGCTTTGCATCCAAAAAAGCCAGCAGTGCGGCTCCAAGTCCTCCTGCAGCTCCTGAACCTTTTACATCCACAACCTTCACTCCTGTTGCATCCTCCACCAATTTCCCGTAGTGCAGCAAATTATTATCTAAAAGCTCAACATCATCAGGAGAAGCCCCCTTTTGCGGTCCGAAAACATGAGACGCGCCGTTTTCACCACAGAGAGGATTTTCGACGTCGCAGGCTGCAACTATCTCACAATCAAAGATCCTTTTATCGATTTTGGATGTATCTATACTATGCAATTTGTTTAAGTATCCTCCGCCAAGACCTATGTCATTTCCATTGCTTCCTATGAATTTTACCCCCAGGGCTTTAGCCATGCCTTCACCACCATCGTTTGTGGCACTACCGCCTATCCCAATTATTATTTTCGTACAGCCTCTGTTAAGAGCATCAATTATAAGTTCTCCAGTACCATATGTGGTTGTAATGAGCGGGTCCCTCTCATCCTTTGATAGAAGCGTAAGGCCTGATGCGGCAGACATCTCTATAACAGCCGTACTGTTGTCTCCTAATATTCCATAAAATGCATTTATCCTCCTCATCAATGGATCTGAAACAGTCACATCTATAATCCTGCCTCCGGTTGCATCCACAAGCGCTCGAACCGTTCCCTCCCCACCGTCGGCCATTGGGACTTTCACAACCTCGGCCGTACTGTCGCACTTTTTTATTCCTCTTTCGATGGCGTCCGATACTTCTTTGGCGCTCAAACTCCCCTTGTATGAGTCCGGTGCAACAGCTATCTTCATATTCACACCCCCAATCAATGCTTATAATCATTACATCAATTATAATTATATGAATTTTCAGATTGTGCGGCAATATATGCACAACATAAAGATTTCGTGATATTTTAAGTTCAATTTGTTCAAATGAACAAATTATAGATAATGGAGCAATATGGCAGTATACAATTTGCAGCATTCACCCACATTAAAAACATCGATTCCATATATATCCTTGAATCTATTCAATCTATACAATACCGTATTTTTGTGTATATACATGACTTTGGCAGTATCATTCAGGTTCATGTTGTTTTCAAAGTAAACCTTGATCGTCTTTAGCATATTCTCGTTATTTTCAGCACATTCAAATATTCTTTTATAGCCATTGAGGTAACTTTCCTTATATCTCTTGTCAGAAGATTTTATGAGCACGTGGAATTTATAATCATCATAGGTGTACACCCTTTTCATGTAGTCGATTTTCTTACCGGCCTCAAGGGCCTTGTCGGCAAGATTGTATGATCTGCTGTAATCATTGAGTTCCTTGCAGGAGCATCCTATGCCTATATGACACTGTATATCAAATTTTCTTTTAAGCATGTCCATAATGCTTCGGCTGAACTCTATCATATTTGAATTGGAACATCTGAGTACTATAAATCTGCAGCCATATAAATTAAATGCAATTTCGTCAGATTTTAGCATTGGATTTAAATTGTCATCTATCTGCTGTTTGATATTTTGCAGCATAACTTCATTTATATCATTTTGGGAATTTGTCTGAGGTGAAAATTTATCTACATCGATTTCAATTACGGTTCTTTCCATGCTAAATGTGAACTCCATCAAATTGGCCCTTGATATTATGGAGTTTGCGCCCTCGGCATCATGTTCCTTTAAAAGTTCCCTTGCAAAACTCCTCAAAGCCCTGCCTTTAAGATATTCAAATCGGTTGTTCTCCAATTTTTGAAACATCAGTTCAACAAGTTCTCTTACTATCAATCCATACGGCTGTACTTCGCCTTGACTGCCCGTAATGCCTACAACGCATATCACTTCGTTTTTATAATATACAGGCAGGTTCACTCCTGGTTTGCTTCCGGGATATTGACCTATATTTGTTTTATTTACTATGACTTCCTGTCTCTGCTGTGCAGCAATCCTTCCTGCTTCATGTATTTGGCCTATCCTGCATTTATCCCCTGATGCTATGATATTTCCATTTTTATCTATTATATTTATGTTTTTCCCAAGTATGCTGATAAGTCTATCTACAATTGCTTGTGCATCTTCCTTGTAAACTATCAAGTGCCATCCTCCTAACAAAAAATTTATATTTTTTGCAATTTATGTTCTATCTTTTGCTTACAAATCTTTTTTCATCAGCCGTTATTCTCATGCTGATTTTAAAAAAGATTGTACTTCACATTTACACTTATTATATAAGAATCAA